>PCSD01000048.1 GCA_002771615.1 Candidatus Falkowbacteria bacterium CG23_combo_of_CG06-09_8_20_14_all_49_15 | reverse complement strand
AACCTTATGAAGTATTTAATCAACTAATTAACAATACTGTTGCGTTAAATTCTAGAAACTAAGTAATATCTAATATTCAATACACAATATCCAGTTAATATCCAATATAAAAATACTCAATGCGATAAAGGCTTCTAAACTTTAGAGTTGCGGCTGGTATTAATTGAACCGCCCGAACCTATTAATTGCGTGATAATTCTTATGTTTAATGGTCCGATTTTGACTTTTCGGCATAAATCAATTATCTCCTCAGCGAATTTTGCGGTCCTTTCTTCCAAGTCAAAATTCACCATATTTTAAAATATTATTTTATTGAATGTTCATTGAATATTGGCTATTGAATATTGAATATTTTGTTTAGTCTTTTCCCCAAATAAACCCGAACACGTTTGTGCCGGCGAGCGTCAGCCGCTTAAGCTCGTCCAGACTGCGCACGCGCTTCAGCCATTTAAAAATATAGCCCGGCCGCAAATAGAATTTTTTGTACACTTTCCGGATATATTTCTGCAATTCCTCGGCGGATAATGCGGTAAATGTTTCGTTATAATAAGCGTGCGTATGCAATTTGCTTAGATCCATACAGGTGCCGTCGCCCAATTCCGGATGATGCTCGCGCAATTCATTGAAAAACGGCGTGCCGGGATACGGGGTCATGATCCCGAATGTGACCACGGTCGGATCAATCTTCTGGACAAAAAGTATAGTTTCTTCAATCGTCTCCTTGGTTTCGCCGGGCAGGCCGATCATCAGATGCGCGTGCGTGTCCATCCCGACCTCATGCGCCCAGGCAAAAACCTGTTCGGTCTGCCCGGTCGTAATCCCTTTTTTCACATTATTCAAAAGCTCCTGCACCCCGGATTCCACGCCGAGCCGGATCATATGGCAGCCGGCTTTTTTCATCAGTCCGAGCATCTCGCGGTCCACCGAATTTATGCGCGCGCTCGCGATCCAGGTGATGTCTATTTTCTCATCAATAATCGTCCGGCAAATTTTCATCACCCGCTCTTTGAAAACGGTAAAGATCTCGTCGCGAAAAAATATTTCCTTATAGCCCAGCCGGGCAACCTCCCTGATCTCGGCGATCACCCGCTCCGCGCTCATGGACCGGATCCGCCGGCCGTAAAAAGTCGGCGAGGCGCAGAAAGTGCAGAGCCCCGGACAGCCGCGGGTCGTGAACATGGTCGTATAGGGCAGGCGCTTGACGATCGGATTGTAATAATGCGTGTCCAACGGCAAAAGCGAGCGGTCCGGGATCGGCAGTTCGTCCAGGTTGTCGATCAAAGGATAATTCTCGTTCTCATGATATTCGTTATCCTCTTTATAGGCAATGCCTTTGACCGCCCGCCAGTCCTGCTCATCGCGCCAGGCCCGCGCCAAGTCGCGGATAACATTCTCCCCTTCCATTTTCACGGCAATATCAATGCCCGGCCGCTCCAAAGTTGTCTTGGGTTCGGCTGTCACATGCCCGCCAAAAACGATGGTTAGCAGGTCTGGTTGCGCTTTTTTTAGCGCGTTCAGGATCTGCGCGTCTTCATTCAAAGTCATGGTGGATGTTAGCATCACTAAAGCGTCAAATCCTTTAATTCTGGTTATCACTTCTTCCAGAGCCAAGCCCTCCGCGGCCGCGTCCAGGAGCTTGACCTCAAAGCCGTCGTTTTTCAAAACCGTGCCCACGGAAATCAGGGATAGGGGCGGAAACTGCACGCCGGCGATCCGCTTGCCCTTGCACCAACAGCCGTAAACAAGGTCGCGCGCGACATTTTTCGAAAACTTTGAGGGGGGAATGAATAAAACTATTTTCATAAATATAATCCGAATGCCCCGAATTTTTATCCGAATGCCCCGAATTTAAAATGGCTGTTTAATACTCTTTTCGGGGCTAAACGGTATTGGCGGAAATTAACGATAATGGCCAATTCCAAATTCAAAGTGTTTAAATAACGCTGGGTCTGATAATAATCGTTTTTCGTAATAAAATTTTTAGCTTTGAATTCGACGATTATTATATTGTCGATCAAAAAATCAACCTTACACCGTATTTTTTTATTAACCGATTTTTGGTCAATAAAATTATATTCTCTCTGATATTTGATTCCTTCTGTTATGAGCAGCTTTTCAAAATAGTCAGCATACTGTTTTTCATTTCTAAAGCGGCCGAGATCATTATGGGTTTTAAAAAGTAACTTACATATTTGATATGACAGCTCTTTATGAATAATTACGCCCATACACCCTCCTTGATATATGTTTAGTTTTTTAGTATTTATATATAACCCTAATCAACGAATGTAGCATAATCCGAATGCCCCGAATATATGTATAATCCGAATCTACGAATTTTTATCCGAATGCCCCGAATATATGTATAATCCGA
>PCSD01000052.1:2435-9796 GCA_002771615.1 Candidatus Falkowbacteria bacterium CG23_combo_of_CG06-09_8_20_14_all_49_15 | reverse complement strand
TTGATTTAGATCCTTATTTGGAAATAACTTATGAAATTCCGGATGAGCCGGAAGAAAATAATTTTACCTTTGTTCATCTGACTGATCCCCATATCGGCGCTAACTGGGCGCCCGGGCACAAATGGCATGAAGAATTGTCGTATCCGCGCTTGGCCGACGCCTTATACGCGGTCAGCAATTTGGCAGGCAAGCCGGATTTCGCCCTGATCGGCGGCGATTTGGTGGAATATTCCGATTCCAGATGGTGGCGCGATTATGCCGCCATGCTTGAAGGCTGGTCAGCCCAGACAGGCATCAATGCTTATTTCGTTCCTGGCAATCATGACCGTTATCAAGATGCCACCGGCAATGTGAAATGCGGCCTGCTGGGATTGGGCGAAGAACATTGCGATGACAATCTGGCCGGTTATCATAATTATCTAAGTCAGCCCGGCCTGAATGAAGAAAATTATCTTTTGCCCGGCGATTCTTTGAATTACAGCTTCACACACAAAGACGTGCGGTTTATCGGCCTTGATACGGGCGCGGATTATATTCCTGATTATGAGTATGGCGACGGCCATGACCAAGGACCGGAAGGAGCCGGCTTGTCGGATGAAATCATCTCCGCTCTGAATGGACTGGATCCGGTTGAGCCGAAAATAATCCTGACCCACCATCCGCTCATGACCGGCTTTACGGACGCTTGCACCGCCGCTGTTTGCCCTTATAGTTCGCTAAGTGATGCTTCATTTGTCCAAAATTACAGCGAATTCCTTGATTTTGTAAATTTATCCAATGTCCGTCTTGTCTTAAGCGGACATACGCACGACAATCGCGTTTTTGATCAAGAAAACACGGAATATCTTTATTTGCCCGAAGATGTCAACCCTTTATTTATTCAGACTCCGAGCGCGACCAAGGACGGCCGCAGTCCGCGCGCTTTTCGGGAGATTAGCGTTCAAAACGGTTCAATCCAGGCCTTTGCACCGGTGGCTACGCCGGAATATCCCAAAAAAATTGTCCGCTTAAGCGCCGTTGGCCCGACTCTGCGCTACTACGATCCGGTTAATAACATTACTTATGTTACGCCCGCGGATCAATCCGGCTTGTCTGTGCCTTTTTTTGGCGCGCCAGCCACGAATCGGCTGATCATTTTTGACGCGGACGGGGAAAAATCGGAGAGTGAAGTGGCCGGTGCCGGCGGAGACGCGGAATATGACTGGGAAATAAGCTCTGAAGGCGGGAATATTCCGCCTGGCTCGGATCAGCGCGCTTGGGGATTTTATTTGAACAATTCGCCTTTGTCTTTTATCAGCCTGCATATCAACAGCGCGGATCGGCGCGCTCGGGTTTTTGGGAAAAATATCAATATTTCCGGTTTTGACACGCATCGTTTTACGATTGATTGGTCGGAATTAATTTCCAACCAGGGCAAGGCCGGGATTCTTCTGAGTTTTGACCAGGGCGGAAACGGAATATTTGAATCCAGCGCGGAGCTGATAAAATTGCCCGGCCGGATGACCGCCATTTTGCACAGTCCGGCCGGACTGCACTTGGTGGACGCGGCCGGCCGGATGACCGGTTCTGTCCAAGGCGAGACAAAAGAAGAAATACCTTTAGCGCTTTACCTGCCTGTGGAAGGGCAGGCCACGGTCTATTTCCAGGGAAATAAGCCGGATAAAGAATTAAGGATTGAAGTAATCGGCCAACCCGACCCATTTAAGTTAGCGGCCGAGACATACGCGTTGGATATCCATTTTGATTATGAAGACGAAGAAATCGCTTTATTCCAGGCGGCCGGCATTCCGATCAAAGCCAGCACCACGCATCAATACCGCGTTGATTGGGACAAGCTCCAGTCCGGCCAGGCCGGGGTGATGGTGGACATTGACCGTGAAGGTGATGGGATTTTCGAGCAGACCATGGCCGCGGGGAAAATTTTTAATGCTGATACTTATCGCGCCAATCTTCCCCAAGAGCTGAAAAAAGAGGCGATGGTCTTGGTTTCCTCAATCAACTTCTCTTATCCGGTTTTTCAACAAAAAGCCCAGAAGGCAAAAGAATATATTTCTTTAAGTTTAGACGACAAATATTGGCAAGACGAGATCCATTTGAATAAGCCAGAAGGTTATAAAGTTTTTTTCTATGAAAGTCTGGCGGCCAAGAATATTTTGGCAATCCTGTCCTTGGCAAAATACAACAAAAAATATTCTTTGCCGGCGGAAAGCAAGAATTCTTTGGAAAAGGCGCTAAAAAATTTAGTTACGGCCGATCGAATTATTTTTCAGGTTGCTTGGACGGAAATGGAGCAAAAATCCAGAATTTTTTCTCACGGGCAATTTTTCAGGCCGGTAAATAATTTTTTAACAAAATTTTATCAGGAATATAATTTGTCCGGCCAAGAGGTGGATAAGTTAATTAAAAATTTTGGTAAGCTGTGGAAAACTTTTTAATATGTTTATAATAATTGAGTTTTTTGAAGAAAATTGAGTATTTGCGTAAATATAAAAAAGTGTTAAAATAAAAATATAGAAAAAGTTTTTTGACATCAGGGACTAAAAACAGAATGAATTTCTTCTTTGGGAAGGTGTGTAAAAGATTTTCTTGTCCGCCTCTTTTCCTTGGAGGGGATTTATTCCCCTATCGTATTTGGGGAAGCTACGGTCCTTGAATAAGGAGGGACATAAAAAAGCGCTATCTGGCAAGATGTGCGCTTTTTTATTGGTTTATTATCTTCCCCCGTTAGAAATGACGGTGGCAATCGTCTTTAGGATAATTGAGAGATCAAGATAAACAGAGCGGTTTTTAAGGTAGTAGAGGTCGTATTGGAGCTTTTTTATCGTGTCTTCATAGGAGGGGGAATGATACTCGCCGGAAATTTGATCCCAGCCGGTGGCGCCGGGCTTAATCAACAGTCTTTCCCGGTAAAAGGGGATTTTTTCCGCCAAATTTTTAACCAGTTCCGGTCTTTCCGGCCGCGGACCGACAAAACTCATTTCTCCTTTCAGGATATTGACGACTTGCGGCAATTCGTCCAGTCTGGACCGGCGCAAAAAGCGGCCCAGACGGGTGATGCGCGGATCATTATTCCTGGTTGGGGAGCGGTCATTTTTTTCTTCGCGCATGGTTCGGAATTTATAAAGATTGAATTCGCGGTTATCCTTGCCCAGCCGGCGGCTCAGGAAAAAGGCCGGTCCGCGGCTTTCCAGCTTGATCAGCGCGGCCAGCAGAATCCAGGCCGGCCAAGTGGCCGCCAGCAGAACGAGCGCGAGGAAAAGGTCATATGTTCTTTTCAGGACGTTAAAAGCGTGCTTTTCTCCTTCACTGAGATTTTCCAAAAACCAGATCCGGTTAATCGCGTCCAGCGGGATTTTGCCGGTGATCATTTCATAAAAATTTGCCAAGCGGACAAAATTGGTCTTTAAAGGCAGACAGGCGAACAAGGCGTCCCGCAAAGCGGGTGATTGGCGCGGATCCGCGGCTAAAACCAAGGTGGAAATTTTTTCTTTTTTGACCAATGCGGGCAGGGCGGAGAAATCGTCCAGCCGGGCAATGTCGGGATCTTTGTCATCCGCTAGCCCGAGAGGCAGGGTGTCTTGCTCGCCGTTTTCCAGTCCGGCTATGACCAGGACCGGCACGAATCCGAGATGGGGTTTGGCCGATAGTTCTTTGAGCAGGTCTTTGGCTAATTCTCCGCCGCCAATCAGGGCAATCTTGTTTTTCGGCAGATAATTTTTCAAGAGAGCGTTGAAAGAACGCCGCCAGACAAGAAAGGCCAAAGCAAACATCGCGGCAAAAAGAAAAAGGTTTCTTTTGGGCGCGATGCTGATAGCCGGGTTCAGATAAAAGTAGCTGAAGGCCAGCAGGATGCCCACGGCCAAAGAGTTGGCGGTGCGCTGGAAAAATTTCCAGTTATTGATCGCCAGATGCAGATTATATAAATCCGCGATATAAAAAATAATCAGCCAGACGAAAAAGATAGATGAAAAAGGCAATAAGTGGTTGAACCACTCGCCACCGGCTTGACCCCAACCATAGCGCAATAAAAGGGTAAGATAGAGCGCGATATAGAGAATGGCGATATCGCCGGTCAGGAGGAAAATTTTTTTCAAATTATTCGGCATAAAGGCAATATAACAAAAAAGGGGGAAAGATTCAAGATTATTAGGTTTTGAAAGGTTTTGCCAAAAAGACAAGCCGTGCTATAATATATGTGCGGATCAGATTTATTTACGCGAAAAAACCTGTGGCGTTTCAAGTTGGCTCCAGGCCAATATTAATTGATGATATTTAATCCACGCGATTATCCAAAGAATCTAAATTTTCATAATGCTGGAGCGACAGACAAATTTTTCCTGGCCCCTGGTGGGCAATGAGCCAATCAAGGATTATCTGGCCAAAGTCATCCTGTCCGGAAATTTGTCCGGTTCCTATGTTTTTTCCGGTCCGGATAATCTGGGCAAAACCACGACCGCCTTGCATTTCAGCCGCATCTTGCTCTGCCAAGAGGAAAAGACCAAGCGCGCGGTTTTGCCTTGCGGACATTGCCCGGCTTGCCGGCAATTTTCCGGCGGCGCGGACGGCTTGTTTGGCGAAGACAGCCGGCATGGCGATTTCCATCTGGTCAAGAAAGACAAAGACAAAAAAAACATTTCCATCGCCCAGATCCGGGAATTGAACAAAATCCTGGGTCTTAGCTCTTTTTTGAATTCATACAAGATCGGCGTTATCAAACACGCGGAGTACTTATCCGAAGACGCGGCCAATGCCCTTTTGAAGACCATGGAAGAGCCGCGCGCCAATGTTCTGATCATCCTGATTACGTCCGCGCCGGACAGCCTGCCGCGGACAATCATTTCCCGTTCGCAAGTGGTTGAATTCAAGCCGGTGCCGGCGGCCCGGCTCTATGATTACTTGGTGCAGGAAAAGAAGGCGCCGCGCAGCCAGGCTTTGATCTTCAGCCGTTTGGCCGCGGGCCGGCCGGCCTTGGCCAGCAAATTTTTTGAAGATGAAGATTTTTACCTGCTTTATCGCCAGCGGATCAATGTCCTTTTGTCTTTTTTCCCAGCGGATTTGAACAGCCGTTTTAATATGATTGATAGCCTGTTCCAAGACGTTCCCAAAGGTCAGGAGCAGGTCCGGACGGCCGAGAGGATTTTGGACGGCTGGCAGGGGGTTTTGCGCGATGCCTTGCTTTGGCATTTTGGCGAGAAAGATCTGATCCAGCATGAGCCTTGCCAGGAAGAGATTGCCGCTTTGGTCGGGCGCTTTGCGCCGGCCGCGATTCTCTCGTGGCAGAAAGCGATCCGGGCCGGCCGTGAATATCTGCGCGCCAATGTCAGTCCGAAAACGGTTTTGGAAAATTTGGCGGTAAATTTTCTTTGAACATTTTATTTCATTTAAGCCGCCTTTAAGCGGGCGGGGAAAAATTTTTAAAAAATATGCTAAAAAAAA
The DNA here is from genome assembly GCA_002771615.1 of Candidatus Falkowbacteria bacterium CG23_combo_of_CG06-09_8_20_14_all_49_15. Taxonomy (GTDB): domain Bacteria; phylum Patescibacteriota; class Patescibacteriia; order Patescibacteriales; family UM-FILTER-48-10; genus UM-FILTER-48-10. Next base: position 4,360 of record PCSD01000052.1, on the reverse strand, counting down.
TATTTTTGGCGGGCGCCCCCATTTGGCTGGTTTTGTCGCTGTCGGCTTGCTCGTTAGGCGGAGGACAGGCTAACCAGGCCGTTGATGCCGGCATTTTTAAAAGCGTCAACAAAGGCGAGACGTGGCAGCAAACGGCCTTGATCCCCACGGTCACGGGCCGGCCAGGCAGCCTGGGTGCGGTCAGCGTGAATACGTTCGTAATGGACCCAAGCGACCACAATGGTTTGTATTTGGGCAGTGTCGGCCAAGGCTTGTTCTATTCTTATGACGGCGCGGCCAGTTGGCAGATGGCGGCCGGCCTGGGCAACGCGACTATCCGGAGCGTGGCGGTTGACCCCCAGTATAAATGCACTTTGTACGCGGCCGTGGGCAACCGTTTGCTCCAGTCAACCGATTGCAGTCGTTCCTGGTCGCAAGTTTATTACGACAGCGATCCAAAAATCGCCGTCAACACAGTTGCTATTGATTACGGCCAAAGCGCAAAGATCTATATCGGCACGGCCCGTGGCGAAGTCGTACGTAGCCAGGACCGCGGCCAGAGTTGGGCGACGATCGCCCGCCTGGACAATAATATCATCCGCTTGTTGATTGACCCGGTTGACAGTAAAATAATTTTTGCCGTAACAGAGAAAAAAGGCATCCACCGGAGCCGGGATGGCGGGCAGAATTGGACGGATTTGAGCAATGGTTTGAAGGACTTTCCGGATAGCCGCGATTTCAAGGATATGGTCATTTCGCCGGCCAAGCCCGGATTGATTTATCTGGCGACCGGTTTCGGCTTGATTCGTTCTTCCGATTGGGGCGACACCTGGGAGAGCATTGAATTGATTCCGCCGGATAAAAAAGCATCGATCAACGGTATCGCCGTTAACCCGAAAGATCCGCAGGAAATATATTATGTCACGAATACCGCTTTTTTGCGTTCAACGGACGGCGGAGCCAGTTGGATCACCAAACGGCTCCCCACCAGCAAGAACGGCTGGCGCTTGGCCATTGATCCGGAAAATCCCAACGTTGTTTATCTGGCCGTCTGGTTTCCGGTCAAATAAGGCTTGTTTGTTGACATTATCTTAAATTGTATTAATATAAAGTCCTATGAATAATTTTTTACAGAAACATCAAGGCGCTTTCCAGCAATCAATCAGTTATTTTCAAAATGAGATTTCTTCATTGCGCACCGGCCGCGCCAATCCGGGGCTTCTGGACCGTATCCGGGTGGAGACTTACGGAGTCAAGACTCCTTTGATCGGTTTGGCCAACGTGAACGTGGCGGACGGCCGCAGCCTGATTGTCGTGCCTTGGGATAAAAAGATCGCCAAAGATATTGAAAAAGCGATTACGGAAGAAAATCTCGGTTTGGCCGTGGTCAACGAGGGGGACAAGCTACGTTTGACGATGCCGATGATGAACGAGGAAAACCGGCGGGAAATGGTCAAAAAATTGAATGAAAAAATGGAAGAGGCCCGGATCGGCGTCCGTAAAGTCCGCGAGCAAGTCAAAGAGGAAATTGAAGCGGCTTTTGGCGAAAAAGCGATCAGTGAAGATGATAAGTTTCGTTTTATCCGCGAATTGGACGAAGAGGTTCAGAAAAAGAATGAGATTTTGAAGGAATTTAGGGATAAAAAAGAAAAAGAGATAATGACGATATAACACCCGCAGGCGATACACTTAATAAGCTGGTGCCACCTTAATTATTCGTGAAAAAGCGTTTTAAATTTTCAATTTTCAATAAATATTCAATTTTCAATTTTAAATTTAGAAATGAAAATTAATTGAAAATTGATCATTGAAAATTGAAAATTATTGAATTAACTTTTCATATCAGCATTTATTATGTTATTGACCATATTAATATTTTTAGCAATTTTGGGTCTCCTCGTTTTCGTACATGAACTTGGGCATTTCGCCGTCGCGCGCCGTTTTGG
>PCSD01000052.1:0-2405 GCA_002771615.1 Candidatus Falkowbacteria bacterium CG23_combo_of_CG06-09_8_20_14_all_49_15 | reverse complement strand
TCCGCCCCGGCTGATTGGAGCGCAAAAATTAAGTGCCGGCCAGCCCCCTGCGGCGAGCCACTGGAAGATCATCCGCGGTCGGGGCGAGCCGGTTTATACCCCGGCGGAAGCGGCTATGGCCAAAGACACGATTTATTCCTTGAATTGGGTGCCTTTGGGCGGTTTTGTGAAAATTAAAGGCGAAAACGGCGACAGTCAGGACCAGGATAGCTTTACGGCCAAGAGTGCTTGGCGGCGGGGGGCGATTTTGGCCGCGGGCGTAAGCATGAACTTGGCGCTGGCCGCGGTACTTTTTGTTATCGGTTATTCCATCGGCATGCCCCAGAACTTGGACAATATCGGCCCGGGCGCGAAAATTGCGGATGCGCGGATCCATGTCGCCGGCGTTTGGCCGGATTCGCCGGCCGCGGCGGCCGGCGTCAAACCCAACGACATAATCGTGGCGGTCAATGGCCAGTCGATGCTAAAAAGCGAAGTCCTTCAAGCCTTGACCGCTGACCATCTGGGCCAAGCCTTGGAATACGAATTCAAGCGCGGCGAAAAAACTTTTAAAAAGACGATCGTGCCGGAAAAAAGCGAAAAGACCAAAGATACGCCCGGCATCGGCATCGCGATCGCGGAAATCGGCACGGTTTCCTATCCGATCTATCTGGCCTTGGGGGAGGGTTTGCGGCAGACAGTCCTGCTTCTCGGCGCGATCATCTCGGCTTTCTATGACCTGTTGAAAAATATTTTTCTCGGCCACGGTGTGACCGCGGAGGTGGCCGGACCGATTGGCATCGCGGTCCTGACCGGCCAGGTGGCCAAACTCGGCTGGATTTATATCCTCCAATTCACCGCCCTCCTGTCCATCAATCTGGCCATCATCAATATTCTCCCTTTTCCCGCTTTGGACGGCGGCCGCCTCTTATTCCTGGGCATTGAAAAGATCAAAGGCCGGCCGGTTAGAAGGGAGTTGGAAGCGCTTATCCATAATATCGGTTTTATCCTTCTGATGGTCCTGATCCTGTTCGTAACTTTCAAGGATGTTGCCCGTTACGGCCAGGCTTTCCGGGCTGTTTGGGATAGAATCGCCAGCTAAAAAATATGAATATCAATTTGAAGGCGTGGAAAATTGAATTGCCGGCGGACGCCAAAGAATATATCCTGGAAAAGATCGGCCGGCTGGAAAAATACCTCGGCCGCGTTAAAGCGATCAATTGCGACGTGGAAATCAAGCGGACGGTCGGCAGCCAGCAAAGCGGGGAAATCTACCAAGCGATCGTCAATTTGGAACTGCCTGGCAAGATTTTACGTGTGGAAAAAGTGGAAAAAGAATTGCTCAAAGCGGTTGACAAGGTTAAGGATCATTTGGTCCGCGCTATTGATAAATACAAAGAGCATAATTTGCGTTAGTAAAAAATTATTGGGATCTGTTTGAGAGATTAAATATTTTTATTTTATATTAGATAAATTTTAATTTATTTTTTGTTAGAAATATTTTTTGGACGGGCAGAAAAGCTCGTCCTTTGTTTTTAATTGTTTACGCCTCCGCAAGAAAAAAATTGGTTTCGGCGTATCATTATATGATACTCTCAAATAAATTTATGATTATCAAAGAAGTTAAAATTTATTATTGGACATATTGCTTGAGTTTGCTTTTTCTTTTATCCGCTTGCGGTAAAATTGAACCAATGGATGAAAATAGTATGGGCGATTCCGAAGCGATCAGTCCTGACGGGACGCCAGGAGCAGAGCTTGCCGTTTTACAGATAGATGGCCATAAGTGCATTGGTTGTGGCAAATGCGTTCGTTTTGATCCGGAACATTTCAGTTTTGATTCCGGAACCAGGCGGGCAGTTGTCGCTTTATCGTCTAATTTGTCTTCCTCCGCTCTGGCCGTGGCTATTAATATCTGCCCGACTAAAGCGATCATATTGTGATATGATGGATAGCTACCATGCCATAATGATTTTTATTTTTTTTCTGGCATCCAATTTATTCAGTTCCGGACTGGTCCGCCGCGGCGTTATCAGCGGCGTTGCCCAGCGCCGTTTTTGGAATTGGCTGTTGCTGGTCTTTTTTTTGGCATCCGGATTGCTCGGTCTGCTATTAGCGATTTTGTTGGATTATAAAATTTTTCTTTCCTGGTATCGCGGCTTGCTTTGGTGGCATGTGGAATCCGGATTGGCGGCGGCCGCTCTGGCTGTCTGCCATATTTTTTGGCACAGGCAATATTATTGGCCGAAAAAAATTTTAGCTGGGCAGGAAAAATAAGCTCATAAAAATTGATGTTTGATTTTGACCCCGCAACGCCAATTGGTTAAGCGGGTTTTTGCTTGGTTTTTTTCTAAAACTATTTAAATATTAAAACGTTGTGAAAATTTTATGATAATGTCCTACTAGCGTCATATAGAAATGTCCTA
>PCSD01000017.1:2428-4017 GCA_002771615.1 Candidatus Falkowbacteria bacterium CG23_combo_of_CG06-09_8_20_14_all_49_15 | reverse complement strand
AACAAATACACAAAAATTTATTAATACATTTTTCAAAAAAAAGGCAAAAAAATAAAAAAAAATTGTTTGGGCCATGTTGGCGGATTTTTTCTCACAACCATTAAACATTTTTGCCCAAAAAAATTAACAAGGCAATTGAATTCTTCTTTTTCTAATACGGGTTGAATATCAAGTGAATCGCTTTTCTTAGCACTTCTTGCCCGTTCACCACTTGGTATTCTTTTTATTACCGGTTTTTTGGCCTGCCCTTGTTTGGCCAACCGCTTTCTTTATATATAAAATTGCGAAATATCCGAAATATATTCAGAGTATTAATAAAAAGACGCGCTAAAATTTTTTTATTTGCGCGGCGAATACGAAACTATTTTATGGGCACAAGCACCTCTTTCTTTTCTTGGCCCAAACTCAGTTTGAACCGCAGGCAAACTGAAAAGCCGCTAATCCGGCCGAAAGTTTTGTCCAAGCCCTTTTTTTTCCATTCCGATTTTATTTTTTTTTGGAGTTGATCCGTGGAAATCAATGGGTTATCCTTGGCCAACCTATTCAATACGCCGGCAATTGCCGCTTGTTCTGAATTTTTTTTCGTTGTCATTTTCCCCTCCTCTAATATATTTTTTTGCCACGCTTATCTTAGCAAAAAGAGGAAATTTGTAAAGAGGCCGCCTATTTCTTGCCCAGCTGTTCCTTGAACCAATGCACCCAAGGGATTTTATCCGGATCCACGCCGTTTTCCGCGCCCAGGTAGAAACTCAGCCAGCTGCTGAGCTGAAGGAGCTCAAAGCCTTGTTCCAAGGGGCTTTTACCCCGCAGTTCCTGCGTCAAGGCGCGATAACCTTGCTTAGCCGCGATCTGGACAGTGAGCGCCAAGCGGCGCTGGACGCGCGGATGGTAAAATTTTGAGGAAAAAAACAGGAAGCTGAGATTTTTTTTCAATCCGGCTGGGAACGACAAGCCTTCCAGGGCGTGGTGGTTCAGGTCCGGCAGGGATAGATAGGCGGAAAATTCTTTGGCGCATTCGTTGATCTGGTTGCGGGCGATCCGCAGATTGCCGTTTAAAAATTCCGCGCCAACGAGGATGGGCGCCCGGCCGGCCAGGGCGGACGCGAGTTTCTTGGCCGGATTATTGGCCGCCGGCGCGGCCAGGCGCAGCCGACAATCCCATTTTTCCAGGGATGGTATGAGTCCGAGCAAAGCGGCGGCCGGCCAAGCCAGGGCGCCGGCGCGGGCCAGAAGCAATCCGAGGCCGAGGATGGCGTAGCCCAAGCCGAGCCGGGGTTCGCCGCAGGGATTGTGAAGAGGATTGAAAACATAGGCCGGCAGACGATATTCCTTGATTGCGTCCGCAAGCGGGCTTTGGCCCGTGGCCGTGATCACCGCGATCGGCGCGCGCTTTTTCAGCAAAGCCGGCAGGACGGAAAGCGTTTCTTCGGTGGTGCCGGAATAGGAAGAGAGGATGTAAAGCGTATCCGGGCCGGTAAAGCCGGGGATTTCATAGCCGGGTTCAATGAGAATCGGCTTTTTCAAGGACGGACCGAACAGCGCTTTTAAAAAATGCGCGCCCAAATTGGATCCGCCCAGGCCGTTGACGA
>PCSD01000017.1:0-2357 GCA_002771615.1 Candidatus Falkowbacteria bacterium CG23_combo_of_CG06-09_8_20_14_all_49_15 | reverse complement strand
GTCGTCCAAGTTAATCATAACAAGAGTTTATTTATTAGCTTTTTTTATTATACCACACCAGCCGGCCGAAAAAAAGTTAATGACCATTTTTTTATATCCATCATTGATAAATATCTTAAATAATTATTGCAATGTGATATAAACAAAGTTTATTGTCGTAATCTAAACGGGTATGATATAATGCAAACAAAACGTGGAATCTTGATGCATTTGACAGTCTGACTTTATTTATTTTTTTTAAACGATAGACAGAAATGAAAATTGAAGAACAATTCTACAAAATAAAAAATCCACCTTTCAGGTATTCGACTGAAAAGCGGTTTTTGAATAGTTTAAAAAATTTATCCGTGGAGGATCACGCAAAAATGCTGTCTGAATTAAAAATATCCGATCCAAAAAAATATCAGGGAATAGCGGAAAATTTAAAAATTTTAGCGGCTGGCGAAACTATTGAAGGTTTTGATCAATTCTTTCCCGGCTGGACGCCGGATAAATTCGAACGGCTTCTTGAGTTGGCAAGGGTAGATGAGTACGCCCTACCTAAAATATTAAGAGATGATCTGGCTTGGGTAAATCAACTTAATAATAATGAAAAATTTAAAAATGAGATATCGTCCCATATTGATAACATAATCAAGGCTTATGAAGAGAGCAAAAAAAGAGAAACAGATTTCAATTTTTTTAAGAGCCGAATTTATCTTTTAAACCATAACAATAATTTTTCACGGGATCAAAGAAACATCGTGGACCGATCGTGGAAACAAGATCAAGTTGATTCAATGTTAAAAATTTTTGAAGAAAACTCAAAATTCATCGGGGCAGATCAAGATAAAGATAAGTTTTATGGAGGAGGTAATTTTTTTTGGTCTAATTTTGTTACCCATATAAAGCTTGACCAAAATGATAATGCGATCAGCACCCAATTAGCCAAGTCATTAGGGGCTAGAATTGAAAATGGCGGACCCCTGCCGGCTTCTTTGTGTTACGAAATTTCAGGCTGGGCGCAAAGTATACAAATGGTTGGAGCAGACGCAAGGCTGGAATTGCTGGTTGCCGCCCTGAATAATCCTGGCAAGTTGGATCATTTGGCCGAACATGAAATCCAAGCCAACCTTGCTTTATATGGGAGTGAGATAATAGAAGATTTAAGAACTAGATCCATGGCCGATTCTGATAATATCGCAAAAATATTGCGCGCGATTGATGTTTTACAATTCTTAAGCAACAAGTATGATGAAACAGGTTTTGAAGACAGCGCTGAAATTGCCTATCACGAATTACATATCATCAGCTCGGAAACCAATAATTATTTTGTAAAAATTCGAATTAACCAAGCCTTATATCCGGAATTATACGGTTTTGGCATCAAAGATGTGCGCGAAATTTTATCGCAAGAATGGCAAATGATAACGGACACGGAATTGTTTCGCGATATATTCGGTTGGGAAGCGAATCCGGATGATTTTATAAGTATCAACCCGTTAGATCAGAATGGTCTTTCCGATGAAATGGCAATATATATCGCGCATAGGCTGAATTTTTTTATGCCGGAAATTTTTTTTATTAAAAACAATTTTAATTTGCGGGAAAAATATGACGAAGCGGATTTGCGGGAAAAATATGAAATTATACCATTGACCGCGGAAATTGCGCATGACAAGGAAGAGGCTATTAATTATTCCGTGTATGGCCGTTTAAATGATAAATTCGGGGTGATCTACACGAGAGATGGCCGTCCAGACACATTTTTTAGATTATCGAGCCGGCCAGGCCGTTCAAAGGAAGTGTTGAACAATAAAATTAAACCGGAGAAGATTTCTATTGCGCAAATGCTAGCAGAAGAAGGGTATCAGGAAACAGACGGCAAACAAGATTTTAAGAGAATGGCGTCATCATATAGAACCTTGATCAGCTTGCCATATAGGTACAATATTGAACAGGAATTTGGCATTGATATAAAACATTTTTCCTTGCGCGAGCAAATGCAGTTTATTGATTTTTTATCAATCAAATCAATAGCAGAAGTTGAAAAAATTAAAAAATTTTTAGATGAAGGAGGTAGCCAATTTAATAAAAATAACAGGATTAAGTCCTTTTTATCTCTGGAATCTGGAAAATTTTCTGGTGACGATATCATTATGATCGAAGAAAGTTTTAAGGATGATCCGGGTTTGGCCAATAAGTTATTCGCGGTTTATGCCAGTTTAGTTGATCGGACAGCGATTACCAAGGATGAACTGAGTGAAATTTTTAAAAATAAAAAGAAAATCAAGGATGAAGAAATAAGCCAGATATCCAGGATGATTCTGCAAAAAGCCAATGACCTGCTGTCAAGCTATACGCGCAAGATTACGGCC
>PCSD01000099.1 GCA_002771615.1 Candidatus Falkowbacteria bacterium CG23_combo_of_CG06-09_8_20_14_all_49_15 | reverse complement strand
CCAGGGCGGCCCTGGGATTTCGAAAACCTTATGAAGTATTTAATCAACTAATTAACAATACTGTTGCGTTAAATTCTAGAAACTAAGATTATATTTTCTGCTGGCAAAAAAATATTTAATTTTTCATTGCCTAAAAAGTTTTTATGATTATCCTCTTTGCCTCTTGCTTAATTTTTTCCACCGCGGAAAAAATTTTCGCCGGCCGAAAACGTTTTTTGCCGTCGCTGGCAATCTTATCAATCAAAAAATCCAATTTTGTCAGCAGTTCCGAATTATCCCAAAGCGGCAAATTGGCCAGTTTTTTCTCAAAAATTGGTATTTTCGCCAAAAAAGTCCGGATTGTTTCCTGATCCAAATTTTCCGCCCAGTCGCCATAGCCCAATTGGCGCAAAGCCAAGCCGTTAAAAATCTGTTCAAAATGATTTTTGATCGGCCAGGCTAAAATTGGTTTATGATAATACAAGGCTTCGCTAATAGCAGTAAAACCACCGCTGACAATCACGGCCCGCGCGCAACGCAAATCTTCAATAAAATTCGCTTCGCTGAATTTGCGCAAGACCAAATTCCCTTCCCGGCGCTCCTGGTCCAGGCCATACACCAAGAAATGTGCGGATATATTCTTTAAGGCCGGCAATAAAGCCTGGTTGGTAGCGGTTGATTGATAAACCAGGATGTGCCGGCCAGCCACGGCTTGGCTGGCCAAGATCTCAGGCCGCAAAACCGGCGGGAATAAAAAAACATTTTTACGCCGGGGCTTTAGGCTGACAATGGACGGGATTAAATAGTAATCGGAAAACGGATTGAATAATTTGATCGCTTGCCTGGTAACATTATATAAAATTTTGTATTTTGAAGTGATTGGTATTTTTTCGCATTCAGACAGAATACCGATATTGTCCAAGCTGATGATCGGCAAATTAAAAAAAAGCGTGGCGTAATGGCTAGCCGGCTCAAAATCACTGATGACCAGATCAGGCTGGAAACTTTTTACCAAAGACAAAACGCGAGTCGCATTACGTCCGGTTAAAGATGGCCAAGCGCTTAATAAACGTCGAAGGCTTTGGGAAATATTAATCCCGTTATTCTCAAAAACAAAACTGTAACCTTCAATTTTCCGCACGGCCGAGCCGAATTTTTCCCGCAAAAAGGGAAAGGACTGGTTACAACCCGTGATCAAGAGTTGATGTTTGGGCAGAAGATGCTTGATAATGACCGCGCTCCGAATGGCGTGCCCCAAACCTTCGCCTTGCACGGAATACCAAATTCTGGCCATAAATTATAGATCAAAATCGTTTAACTTTAGATATTGGCGATAATACTCTTGGGCCAGATCCGACTGGCCTGATTTATCATAATGAACACAGGTTATGCCGCGATCATAATTAAAAAACCGCTAGCGGACGATCAGCGATACGGAAAAAATTCGTTTGGGTAAAAAAAATCAATCCCCGATTTGAATCGCTTTGCCGTTGACCAGCGCCTCGGCGATCTTACGGCTGGCCGCGGACAGAATCCGCTGATATGTGCTCTGCGAAGTCCGCATTTTCGCCGCCGCCTCGGTCTGTTCCAGGCCATTCAGATGGCGCAAGCGGAACGCTTCGATCTCCTCGGCGCTCAGGATGATTATTTCCGCCTGCCGTAGCGGCACGCCGCGCGGCTTGAAATATTTTATCTCCGGGCGGCAAGCCACTCTCCGAGCCAGGCAAGGCCGGCCCCGTCTTCTGGTTTGCATATAATTACAGATATTTTGATAAACCCTAAAAGATTTTCTGATTAAGCAAGTCTTTTACGGGTTTAACGGCCAATCTTTACTGGCCATTTTTTTCCGGCTGGCCGCTCGGCTTGGCCTCAACGTCCGCTTTGGCTCGGCCCTGTCCGCCGCCGAAACCCCGGCCCTGTCCGCCGCCTCTGGGCGTGCCGTTGCCACAAGGTCCAAGCCCCCGGCCGGTTCTCGGTCCCTGGCCTTGCGGGCCAGTTCCATTCCTATTGGGCATATATCTCACCTCGCTTTCCAGAGAGAGCGGGTCGATTCTTGATCTGTTTTGTCCTGACCCGTTTCTATTTTGAATATATACCCAAAATTATTTCTTGTCAAGCCTTTTTTTCCTGAACAAACGGCGGTTTTTTTCCTCAAACTCCCGAACCAGCCGGTGGAATAAAGAAGGAGTTTTTCTATTCAGATAAAAATAGCCGGTGACAGACGCGTACAAAGCGCCGGCCGCGTCCAGGATCAGGTCGTACATGGTGTCAACCACGCCCAGACGGGTGTCGCAATAAAAAGTGCCGAGCGCGCACAAATCCCGGGCTTTTTGCATATTTAATGACAAGGTATTATCCAGTAAAAATTCAAAAATTTCCCACAAAGCGCCCAGGGCCAAAGCAAAACAAGGGGCTTGTATAGCACCGCTAATACTTAGTTAGTATTTTTTCAATAAGGTTCGGTAAATTATAGCCATTTCGGTGGTTGAAT
>PCSD01000065.1:559-9938 GCA_002771615.1 Candidatus Falkowbacteria bacterium CG23_combo_of_CG06-09_8_20_14_all_49_15 | reverse complement strand
TTAGCATTATTGGCGCTTCGCGCCAAATATGTTGCGTTAGATTCTGGAATCAAACTCACTTTAATAATTAAAAAACTTATGAAAAAAAGTTTTTTTACGCACTCCAAACAGCGGCGGAAGGCATTTAATTTATTGCTCATTGCCGCTTTTTTAATGTCTTTCGGCTCTTTTGGCGGCTTGAATGTCGCCTCGGCCGCCGCTCTTTCAACTTTTAGCACCACTTTGGTGATTCCGAATTCAGCAGCTGGTACGGATAACCAGACCGCGGCGACCAGTACGACCCAGGCCAATGTGGAAGTTGGCACGGATAACCAGACCGCGGCGACCAGTACGACCCAGGCCAATGTGGCAGAGGTCAAAGCTTCACGAACTTTGACGGTCAACGCTACGCCGGCTGACGGAGAGACGATTACGATTGGTTCTTGCGTCGTGACTTTTGTCGCTTCTTCTTCTGTTACGGATGATGAGACTGATTGTACGGATGATGCGGCGCAGATTGACATAGACCTTGGCGCGGGCGATGTCGCGCGCGTAGCCACTGAGACTGCGGCGATTTTACGATCTTTAACCAATGTTGACGATCCCAATCATAATTCTTTGGCAATAAGCGGCGCGGATGATGAAGCGATTTTTACGACCTCTGGAACAGAAACGAGCGCGACCGCTGTCGCTTTTACAGATAACACGACTGGCGATATTTCTTCCTCAGCCAGCACGACCGGCGTGGTGGCCGTCGCTCAGGTGAGCACCGTGACTCCGGCAAATGTGGAAATCGGCGATACCTTCACGGCCGCCATCAACGGTACGGCCATCAATTTTACGGCGACGGTAGCGACGGTGGCCAATGTCACGGCCGGTTTGACCGCCGCCATCAACGGCAGCGCCGAGAACGGCAACGTGACCGCGGTTGACCAGACCACCCATGTTGAAATCACTTCCGACGCGGCCGGCACCGCTTTCACTCTGACTTCCAGCACCACCAATGCCGTTGCCGTTGCACAGGTCGTTGATTTCACGCCTGGCAACATCACTTTGGGCGAAACTTTCCATGGCATCTTGAACGGCGCCCAATATGATTACAAGCCGTCGGCCGGAACAGTCCAGGCGGTCGTGGAAGGCCTTCAGCCTTCAATGAACGCGGCCGCCGGCATCACCTGTACGGAAAATGACGCGAAAATCACCTGTACGGCCGACAGCGCCGGCACTGGCTTTACTTATGACGCGGCTGTATCCGAAGCCGGATCTTCCGGCGGCGGTGGCGGCGGTGGTACCCCGATTCTGACCAATAATACTCCGAAAAAAACCGCTCCTCCGGCCCAAGAAGCCAAACAAGACGAAGCGGTTGCTAATCAGGCCGAAGAAACAACTGGCGAACAAGCGGGCGAGCCGCAGAGGGAAAAAAACGGCGAAGTTGCTTGGCCGCAGATCATTTCAGACGGACAGGCTGTCGTCGGCGGGGATGTTAATCGCATCTTGGGTCTCATGGGCGCGGTCCGCAATCTTGGCGAAGAGGAGAAGAATGCTTCCGGTCTGGTCAATAAGATCATTAGCGCGGGCAATCCAAGCGACCAAGTCAGGAACGCGATCATTAATTTCGTCACTTATGGCACGCCCAGCGCCAAGGATTTGGGCGCGGGCGAGCGGGCCGGCGTGGTTAACAGCTTCCAGTCCGCTTTCGGACGCTTGCCGGCCAATGCCGATGATTGGCGGGATTGCATGGCCATTGCCAATGGCCGTTGGCCGAACCAACTGAATAGCGCGGCGGAAGAGAAATCTTATGATATTTTCCAGAAAATCTATCTGCGCGCTCCGAACCGCCAGAACGCCCGCGACGACGCGGCCGTTACCGTCTATCACCTACGGCCTGCGGCCGGCTCAGCGGAACTTGAACAGCGAGGCAGTGGCGATTTTGACCTTCAGGCATATTTTCAAGCATACTCCTTCTTCCGCCAGCGACTGGGATACGGTTCGCGCGATCGCCTATTCCGGCGCGACCCGATAGCTTGATCAGAAAAAATCAAATAAGCAAAAAATCAGTCCGCTCTGGCGGACTGGTTTTTTACCGATAATTTTTTCGTGCCAACAAACCCATCTCTGTCTGGTCATTGGTGATTGACAAGCAGTGTTTTTTCTGTTAATTTCTGATATTATCAGAAAATACTTTGTTCTTTTTATTTCTTATCAACCAGCAAAAGGAGGGCTTATGGACACGAAAAAATCAGAATTCAGGCCAGTGAGCGCGGAGGAAATTTACCAGATCCTGTATCCGGAAAGAATCGGTGAATATTTCAATCTGGAGCCTCTGGCCGGCAATACGCTCCACGAGGTAAGATTGCGGCCGATTCATTCCGGGATTATGCCGTTTGCCGTTGACTTATCCTTGGCCATCGGGCCGGTCAATATCAAGCTGCCGCTTTTCAGCGCGGCTATGGACGCGGTATCCGGCGCGGAAATGCTGATCGCCTTGAATGAAATGGGCGGTTGCGGCATCGCCTACCGAGCCAAATATCGCGAGCAGATGGATATTCTGGCCAGGGCGTTGGCCAAGAAGCCTTTTTTGGTGGACAATCCGAAATGCCTGCGCCCTACGCAAATCTTGGAAGACGCGAAAGACATCCTCACGACCTACGGTTTCAGCACCATTCCGGTCGTCAGGGATGATGGGACTTTGGACGGCGTCCTTTTCACCCGCGATGTGGCTTTCAAAGGCCATTTGGATGATCCGGTAGAAAAATGGATGATGTCCATTGACAAGCTGAAATACGAAAAAGTCCAAACTTCCTTTGACCGGATCAAGGATCGCCTGCTGAACGAACAGGAATGCAATGTCCTGCCGCTCGTGGATGATCAGTTCCGTTTCCAAGGAATCTATTTTATGAAGGACTTTTTTCATGCCAACCCCAATTGGCATCAGAGCCGGCCTTTGGTCGGATTGGCCATCGGCGTCCTGCCGGAAGACCTGGACCGGGCCAGGACCGCTTTGGAACTGGGCGCGGGCGTGGTGGTGATTGATTCCAGCCACGGCAATTCGCCGGCTGTCATCGGCCAGACAGCGTCCGTAAAAAAGATCGTCGGCCGCGAGATGGCGGTGATTGTCGGCAATGTCGCGGACGTGGACGGCTACCTCCGGCTCGCGGTTGCGGGCGCGGACGGCGTGAAGTGCGGCATCGGTTCCGGCTCCATCTGCACGACATCGCTCGTGACCGGCGCCGGTTTCCCGATGTTCACTTTGATCCGCGAGCTCTTATGCGCCCGCCAGGAGTTGGTCCGGCGCGGTCAAAACGCGCCGGTAATCATTCCGGACGGCGGCATCAATGGGCCGGGCGAAATGGCGGTGGCGCTGGCCGCCGGCGGATCTGCGATCATGGCCGGCAAATGGCTCGCGGGCGCGTCCGAATCCCTGTCCGCTGTCCAATATGGCACGCATGACGGCTTAGTCCGCTACTGGGGCATGGCTTCGCGGCAAGCGATCAAAAAACGTTTGTCTGACCGTTATGGCCGCCAGAAAATCGCTCCGGAAGGGGTGGAAGGCTGGGTGGAATACCGCGGCCCTTTGCGCAAGTGGATCGGCGAAGACATTGAACTCGTGCAAGGGGGCTTGGCCCATATCGGCGCGGAAAATATCATTTGCGCGCACGAAATCGGGATAAAAAATCCGCATATTTTCTGCCGCTTTACCGCCGTAGGCGAACGGCAGAATAATATCCGGGTCAAAGAATAAGAAACTTTTATTTCACCCCTGGGCGAATCGGCCCGGGGGTTTTTACATATTTGCGCATTTTCGGTATAATGAAAAAGCCTTTTTATATCTTTATGCGACCAATATGCCGGAACTGCCGGAAGTGGAAACCATTGTCCGCGATTTGCGGAAAAAAATCATCAATCAGAGAATTGCCGATGTCCTGATTTTTTTACCCCGCGCCGTCCAGGGCGATCCGGATATTTTTGTCCGCATCCTCAAGGGCAACCGCTTTTCTGATATCAGCCGCCGCGGCAAACTCCTGATTTTTTCTCTGGCCAAAGGCGCGGACAAACTGCTCATCCATCTGAAAATGACCGGCCAGCTGGTCTATTGCCACCAAGGCCGTTTGATCGCGGGCGGCCACAGCCAGGCCGATTTTGACCGCCATTTGCCCAACCGCCATACCCGCGCCGGTTTTGTCTTTGCCGACCATGCCCGTTTGTATTTCAATGATTTGCGCACCTTCGGCTATCTGCGTCTGGCCAGCGGCCAGGAATTGGCGCGCGAGCTGGATAAAAAATTCGGTCCGGAGCCTTTATCCCGGCAGTTTAATGCCATTTATCTTGCGCGCGCGGCCAAAGACAGGAAAATATCCATCAAGGGTCTTTTGCTTGATCAAAAGATCGTGGCCGGCATCGGGAATATTTACGCGGATGAAGCTTTGCATGCGGCGGGTATTTTTCCCGGCCGAGCGGCCGGCCGGGTGAATGCCCGGCAAATGGAAAAATTAGTCGCGGCCAGCAAAAGGATCCTCCGGCAGGCGATCAAATATCGCGGCACCACTTTTAATAACTATGTGGACGCGGACGGCCAGCGCGGCCATTTTTATCAGCACTTGAAAGTGTATAATCGGGCCGATCAGCCTTGTCTGGCTTGCGGCCATTTGCTCCGTAAAACCAGAATCGCCGGGCGCGGTACCGCTTATTGTCCGGCTTGCCAGCACTAAGCTAAAAAAGTTCTTTGCCATTTTTATCCCGAAAGAGAGCGGAGCCGAAGGAACACTGTTTTTTCACCTTTCGCATCCAGCCTCACCCCCGCCTCGCTGACGCTCGGCTTCCCATGCATTGTCATCCCGAGCGAAGCGCAGCGGAGCCGAGGGATTCCTTAAACAACATCCTTGGGCAAAAAGGTAAATCATCCCTCGTTTACATAATTTTCAATGCTCATCTTAATTCTTGTTTTTTCCCATTATTCTTGTATAAGGGATTTCTCGTCGCTTCGCTCCTTAAAAATGACATTCCCGCCTCGCTGACGCTCGGCTTCCCATGCAACAGCCTCACCCCCGCCTCGCTGACGCTCGGCTTCCCATGCAACAGCCTCACCCCCGCCTCGCTGACGCTCGGCTTCCCCCTCTCCATTTTTTGCATAAAATGGAGAGGGGGGGGCGCAGGGGGTGAGATTGTCGCCCGGGATAGCGATCAAGGAGTTGTGAGTAAATTTACTTACAGGATTAATTAAAGAACTAAAATACTAATTAAAAAAATCTATGACCAATCAGCACGAAATCTACCGCTGTAACATCTGCGGCAATGTCGTAGCGCTGGTCCAGGCCGGCGCCGGACAATTGGTTTGTTGCGGCCAGCCCATGGAAAAATTAGCGGAAAATTCCACGGGCGCCAACGCGGAAAAACATGTGCCGGTCGCGGATAAAAACGCCAGCGGCTGGACAGTCAAAGTCGGCTCCGAACCGCATCCGATGACGGCGGAGCATCATATTGAATGGATTGAAATCATTACGGCTGGGAAGTTTTGCCGCTATTTTCTCAAAACCGGTGAAGCCGCTCAAGCGGAATTTTCCGGCGGAGCGCAACCAATCAAAGCGCGGGCCTATTGCAATCTGCACGGCCTGTGGGTAAAATAGCCGGGAAGCCAGAAAATAAAAATAACACCTTTCACGGCGTTATTTTTATTTTGTCTTGAGAAAAGATATTCATTATTAATTTGCTTTAATTTATTGGCTTTTTTTAGCTAGTTGCGATATAATATCCAATAAATATGTGAATAACTTGGAATTTTTTTATTAAATATCGTGGCAATCAGAGAAAAGTTCATCAAAAATAATAATAATTCGCTGATATTAAATAAATAGTTTTATAATCATTAATTTTGCTTATTAACTAATTAGTATAATAATTAACAAAGCTACTATGGCAAAGATGACCAAGTCACAGCTTTTGGCCGCGCTGGCGGAAAAAACCAGTGTGAGCAAAAAAGATGTTGATGCGATTTTGGGCGAGATGGCGAAGATGGCCTATTCTGAGGTAAAGAAGGCCGGTGAATTCGTTGTTCCCGGCTTCGGCAAGTTAGTCAAGGTTCAGCGTAAAGCGCGAATCGGACGGAACCCGGCTACGGGCGCAGAAATCAAGATTCCGGCCAAAACTGTAGTAAAATTTCGCGTGGCAAAGGCCGCCAAGGATGCCTTGGCTTAAACGAATCCCCCAGCTTAAAAAACCCCTGAAATCAATCAGGGGTTTTTTATTCGCGCCATTCTTTAATGTACTGGCCTAAACCAGAGAAATAGAATTTATTTTTCAGTTTGGTTTTGCTGTGTAAGTAGACAATAGCCGAACTCAAATCAACAAAATAGCGGCTGTTGATAATTTTATATTTGATAATTTTTTGTTGTATGGCACGTCTGATGGTTTTGTTTTGTACGCCACCAATCTTCGCTGTTTCAGAAACAGTCAGCCAAATAATATTTGTGACTTCTTTACTTAACATATTATCAAACTTTAGTCTACAATTTTGTGGACTTAAAATAAAATTTTGTTTAATTTTAAGCTAATATTTTTTAGTCCACAGAAATGTAGACTTAAATCAGTTTTTATACTAATATTATTGATTAAAATATTTTAATTTAATTTTAGTCCATGATTTTATGGACTTAATTAAAAATATCATTTCATATTTTAATAAAAAAATCAATACTGCTTAATATCCTATTATTTTTTGTTATTTGTGATAATATATATAAATCCAATTTTAATTGTAATACATTTCTTAATTAATCGTATTATTATATATAGACATGCCAAAGAAGAATATTTTTTCCGAAAGTTTAATTTTTCAAAAATTGAAATATAAAGATAAGCAGGCTTTTGGAGAACTGTATGATCATTATGTAGACGATATCTACCGCTTTATATTTTTCCGCGTGAACAGCAAGGAAGATGCTGAAGATTTGACGTCCGCGGTATTTTTGAAAACCTGGAATTATTTTTTAGAAAATTTCCATTCCGAATATAATTCCCTCAAGCCTTTGATTTTTAAAATCGCCAGGAACGCGGTGATTGACCATTACCGCCAAGCCCGGGTAAAAAACAATCAGCCCTTGGAGCAGATTCGGCCGGAAGAACTGCTTGATGAGCAACAGGATTTGGACCGAAAAATTGACGAAGGTTTCCAATCTGACCAGATAGTGAAAAAAATCAGTTTGCTCAAGGAAGAATTTCGCGAAATCCTGATTCTCAAATACATCAATGATTTTTCTGTAAAAGAAATTTCCGCCATAATTGATAAGCCGCCCGGAACAGTCCGGGTGCAGATTTTCCGGGCTTTGAAAGCCTTGAAAGAAATAATGCCAAATTGATATGGACGAGCAAGACATCATCAAAAAATTGAGAAATTTGCGCCAGACCAGTCCTGACCGCCTTTGGCGGGAAAAAAGCCGTTCCATGATTTTGAGCCAGATTGCCGGCACGGCCGCGGATGAGCCAGTGGGCGGTTTGTTTTTTTTCTTGAATTTTATTACGCGGCGGACTTTCGCCGTTTTCAGCCAGCCCGCCGCGGTTGCTTTGACCGTGCTGGTTTTTGTTTTGGGCGGAAGCGTTTTCAGTCTGTGGGCCGCCAAAGGATCAATTCCCGGCGATTCATTATATATCGCGAAAATCATTAATGAAAAAGCCAAATTGGCCTTTACTTTTGACGAGAAGGAAAAAGCCAAGCTGAATTTGTCTTTTGCCGGCAATCGCGCCAAGGAAATGGGCCAGGTCAGACAGAACGAACAAGCCGCTCCGACCGGCGGACAGGAAGACAAGATTGAAAAGTTGTCCGTGAATTTCCAGGAAGAAATCAAAGCCGTGAAATCACGGCTAAATAAAATCGTTTTGAAGCCGAAAATAGCTCAACCGGAAAAACCGGATAACAGCGCCGATCCGGTCCAATCCGTTGGCGGACAGCCGGCTGATAGCAACGAGCCTGAAGAATTGGTTCAGGTTTTTGGCGCTAATGTTGAGAAAAGCGAGCGCGGCTTGCAGGTGGCCGGCGGTCCGGCATCCGCTCCGGCGCAAAGTCCGCCTGCCTCCGCGGACAGCCAGCCCAGCGAACAAGCGAGCAACACGCCAGCCGTTGCTGATCAGTCGGCTCCGGAAGCGGGCGATCCGCAAACGATCCTGGCGGAAGCGGAAAAGCTTTTTCTGGAGCAGGATTATGAAGCCACGATTTCCAAGTTGGAGGAAATAAACGCCCTCATTGAAAACGGACAAGGCGAGGTTAATGGCGAGAGCGCGGCGGCGTCCGGCAGTTCAACAAGCGAGAGCGCGGAATAGACGCGCGGGAACGGAGCTGGTAGCCAGGAAATTATTCCTGTCTGCCAATTCCGTTTTTAGCGGAATACCGGGCGGTTATCAAGGTCGACACGTAAAAAGTGGATCGCCTCATAAATAACCATTATCATGTTCCTTCAGTTTCTGCGGGTCTTAAACGGCCTTTTCCGGCAAACCAGCTAAGCTTACCCCCACGCCCATGGACTTGGGCGCGGGGACATCCATCCGTCCGCCGCGATTTTACCGGTCAAACCGGTAAAGTTCATCGGTGTGGGGGAACGCGGGATTCCGGCTGATTTGCCGCCAGAACAGAAGAGAACATTTAAGGAACAAAATTAATTATGCAAAGAATTCGCAAAATGTTTGTTGTGAGCGTCATGGCCATCACTGTCTTGTCCATGAGCATTGTCGCGGTGCCGCAGGTACAAGCGGCTTCTGCCGGCGATCTCATCAAGATGGATGGTCTGTCCAGTGTGTATTACCTGGGCGCGGACAGCAAACGTTATGTTTTTCCTAATGAAGCAACATATTTTTCCTGGTACGCTGATTTTTCAACCGTGAAGACGATTTCCCAGGCCGAGCTGGAAAGCTATAGCCTGGCCAAGAACATCACGGTGCGTCCGGGAACCAAATTAGTTAAAATCACCACAGATCCGAAAGTGTACTCGGTGGAACCGGGCGGCAACCTGAAATGGGTGCCGAGCGAAGCCGTGGCCAGCGCCCTTTTCGGCGCTGATTGGAACAAGCGCATCATTGATGTGCCGGATGGATTTTTTACCAACTACACGGTGGTGTCCGGCCAAATCGCGAGTGACGCTTATCCGGCCGGTTCGCTGATCAAGCTTTCGAGCCAAGCCGATGTCTATTACATTGACACGGACGGCAAGGCGCGCAAGATCGCTTCGGAAGCCGCTTTCAACGCGAACAAGTTCAACTGGAATAATGTCATTACCGCCGCCGCCGGGTTCACCCTGCCGGCCCTGGGCGATGATGTTATTGGCATGGAAAGCGCTTTGAGCGACACCGCGCAGGGCGCGGGCGGAATGGCGGGCGCAGGCACCGGCTTGACGGTCGCTTTATCCGGCGACACGGC
>PCSD01000065.1:0-550 GCA_002771615.1 Candidatus Falkowbacteria bacterium CG23_combo_of_CG06-09_8_20_14_all_49_15 | reverse complement strand
CAACGTGCCTTCCAGCTCAACCTTGGTTCCGTTCCTGACGGTCAATTTCACCGCCGCTTCTGACGGCGATGTCCGCGTGGACAGCCTGGTCTTCACCCGCCGCGGCACTGGCTTGGCCAGTGAATTTGACGGCGGCTACCTCTATGTCGGCGACGAACGGCTGACCACCAAGAGGACGGTCAACACGAGCGACAACAAGATCACTTTCAGCGCGCTCAACCTGAACATTCCGGCCGGCTCAACCAAGGCGGTCACTCTGAAAATGAACCTGAACGCTTCCGGCACGGGCAATCATTATTTTGAACTGGCTTCGGCCAGCGTGATCGGCACGAACGGCGCGGTTGTTTCCGGCGCTTTCCCGATCAGCGGCAATGCCATGGCCAAAGCGTCCGTTTCCGCGGCCACCATCACTCTGAACGGCGCGGGCGGCTCTTATAACCGCAAGATCGGCGAGACCAACGTTATGCTCGGTGAATTCACCATGCAGAACGGTTCCGCCACGGAAGACGTTAATGTCTATCGCATCCGCCTGCGCCAGGAAGAAACTGCC
>PCSD01000003.1:9931-10041 GCA_002771615.1 Candidatus Falkowbacteria bacterium CG23_combo_of_CG06-09_8_20_14_all_49_15 | reverse complement strand
ATAACTGATCTGGCCTCGCCAGTTCAGGCTCATCTTTCAATGAGAAAAGACTGCGCTCAAATTATCAGCATGGCATCGCCGTAGGAATAGAAGCGATAACGCATTTTTAT
>PCSD01000003.1:0-9925 GCA_002771615.1 Candidatus Falkowbacteria bacterium CG23_combo_of_CG06-09_8_20_14_all_49_15 | reverse complement strand
TTCATAGGCTTTGTCCAACCGGTCTTTACCGGCCAAGGCGGCGACCAGCATCAGCAAAGTGGATTTCGGCAGATGGAAATTGGTGATCAAAGCGTCCACTAATTTGAATTCATAGCCGGGGTAAATGAAAATATTCACGAAACGCGCGAAATCTTTAAATTTTGTCCGCGCCCGCGGTCCGGAATTTTTCCCCGCCCAAGCGTACTCCTGCCCCAGCGCTTCCAGGGCGCGCGCCGCAGTGGTTCCGACCGCGATAATCCGCCGGCCGGCTTGTTTGGCCGCCCACAGACGCGCGATCAGCGGCGCTTTGATTTCCACCCATTCGGAATGCATCCGATGTTTCCGGATATCTTCGGTCCGGACCGGCGCGAAAGTGCCGAGCCCGACATGCAGAGTGAGATATTCCAAACAGAGGCCTTGGCGCCGGAGCGCGCGTAAAAGAACGGGCGTAAAATGCAAACCGGCAGTCGGGGCGGCCACGGAGCCGATCCGATCGCGGCCGGCGTAAACCGTCTGGTAATCCGCGCTATCCGCGCGGGTGGCCGCGTCCGGCCTTTTGATGTAAGGCGGCAGAGGAGTTTCGCCCAGACGACGGATCCAAGAATAAACTTTGCTGGACGGTAAAATAAATTCAATTTGCCAAGTGCCATCGTGGTTATCCGCGATCACGCGGCCGCGCCGTCCGCCCGGAAAAACAACCACCAACCCGAGGCGATGCCGCGGTCCTTTCAAAAGACAATGCCAGACGCGGGCCTGGCGGACGGTCGCCCAGGGGTTGGCGGCACCGGGGCCGGCCGCGGGCGACAGGAGAAAAACTTCCACCTGGCCGCCGCTCGCTTCGTTAGTGCCGCGCAGGCGGGCGGGCAGAACGCGGGAATTGTTCAGGACCAGGATATCGCCGGCCCGGAGATAAGCCGGCAAATCAGAGAAAAGCTTGTGCTCAAAACGTCCGGCGGCGGGCAAAACAAAAAGCCGCGAGCGGTCCCGCGGCGCGACTGGCGCTTGGGCGATCAGTTCCCGGGGCAGGTCATAATCAAAATCAGACAGACGCATAATGGATATCTAAAGATTTTGGTCCAAGACGGAGGCCAGATTGGCATTAACGGCGGGATTAGCGATTTTGTACTGCTTTTTCTTGCTGATTTCCGCCAATTGGATGATTGTATTCCGGATATCGTCCGGATTGGGAATTTGATAAAAAGTAAAACGTTGCTTCTCGCCGGCCGTTTGCACATAAACTTCGCCATAGCGGAAAATGGTTGCCCAAAAACCGTGCGTTTCGCTCGCGACATCCTGGATGCGGTAAAGCCTCTGCTCGGCGATCACGCGCGAAAAAAATCCGTATTGCTGGATATCAATGATCCGTTCGCTGGTGATGATCCACAAGTCAAGATAATAATCAATAAACTGGAAAAAAATGAACAGCCAGATGAACAGGAAATAGACGCTCGCGGACAAAACCAGCACCGGATAGATCAAGGGGCTGGACAGCCAAGCCGGATTATAAAACAATCCCAGAGCCAATAAAACCAAGGGCAAGACAATCAACACGGCGCCATAGAGCAAACGGCCAAGCAGGATGATGAGGTCGCGCCGGACAATTTTGATTATTTTCTCATTGGGGCTGAAATTGGGCAAACGGTAAGCGGAAAGCATAATTTTAAAACATCGGGTTGGATGTGGGCCGGGAAAAAATCTTGATTTCCGCGGTCCAATCCACCGGCGCTAAAAGAATATAAGTATAATAAGCCAAGGCCAAAATGACGATTAAAAATAAAAAAATCGCGAAAAAGGTGGTGAAGTTTTTGTAGCCATAGTGGAACATATGGTAAAGCGCGACCAGCACTAAAGCGAACCAGACGAGCATCAGGGCGCCGTAAACGAATAAGAGGTAATAAAGGAAGATGGACATAAAAAAATTCTAAAAAAATTTTGTTGGACGGCCGGCGCGGCCGAGGTGGCGATAGGCGATATCCGTGACGATCCGGCCGCGCGGTGAGCGGTCCAAAAAGCCGGTCTGCAGCAAGAACGGCTCATAAACTTCTTCCACGGTCGCCACATCCTCGCCGATCGCCGCCGCGATCGTGTTCAGCCCGACCGGACCGCCGTTGAATTTGTCAATGATGATCTCCAAAATCTTCCGGTCAATCCAGTCCAGACCCAACTCATCCACTTCCAGCATGGCAAAAGCCTGGTCGGCCAGATCGGCCCGGATTTGACCTTGGCCGTGGACCTCGCAATAATCGCGCACCCTTTTCAAAAGCCGGTTGGCCACACGCGGCGTGCGGCGGGAACGAGCGGCGATCTGGCGGGCCGCGTCCTCATCCAAGGGCGCCTTGAGGATTTTGGCGCTCCTTTGGACGATTTTTTCAATGTCCGGCTGTTCATAAAAATTCAGATGATAAGTTAGGCCGAAGCGGTCGCGCAAAGGCGCGGACAACAGGCTCGCTTTGGTGGTGGCGCCGATGATCGTGAAATGGGGCAAATCAATGCGCAGGGTGCGAGCCGACGGCCCTTTGCCGATGATCAGATCCAGGGCATAATCTTCCATGGCCGGATAAAGGATTTCTTCAATAGAACGGTTTAAACGGTGCACTTCGTCAATAAAAAGGATGTCGCCGCCAGCCAGATTGGTGAGGATGGCCGCCAGATCGCCGCCCTTTTCAATGGCCGGTCCGGAGGTAACGCGGATGTTGGCGCCCAGCTCATTGGCGATGACATGCGCCAGGGTCGTCTTGCCCAAGCCTGGCGCGCCATACAAGAGGACATGGTCCAAGGGCTCGCCGCGCTTAGCCGCGGCCGCGACCGCGATGCGCATGTTCGCTTTGATCTTTTCCTGGCCGATGTATTCGGCCAAACAACGGGGCCGCAAAGTCAAATCCAGGCCGTCGTCGCCCTTGGCCTCCTGCGCGGATATGATCCGATCCTGGTTTTGCTCCGGCATATGAAAAAAGATTAAAATTAAGCTGTCACCGCATAGACCTGATAAAGACTGTCTTCGCCATTATCATAATAATCCGATACTAATACTTCTTCAATTAAAGCGGCACCCAAATTTTTCAAATCATCTTGATGTTTTTGTAATAACGCCCGGGATCCTTCACGCAAGTGCATATCCAATAGCACCGGCTTTCCGTCTTGAGCGGCTTTCTTTTTTAAATTATCAACTAAAGTTTTTAATAATTCCCAACCGATGCCTTGTTTTTGCGCGCCTGGAATAACCGCGATATCTTCCAAATAAACTGAAGGGTCGCCCTCATCCGTTTCATCTTCTATCGCCACAATATAGGCTACGATTTCAGCTTGTTTTTTCCCCGGACGAATCCCGGCCATAGCTAATGAATATTTAAAGCCATTGCCTTTTTTTATATCTTCAACCATTGCTTGCCCGCTAATCAATCCGGTGCCAGAATAAATTTTTCTTTCCGCTTGTAAAATCTCCGCCAGATTTTTATCAGTTATTGATTCAAGCTTTAAATTTTTAAATTTTACCTTAGGTGTTTCTTTCGCTTTCTTTTCGGCAACTGTTTTTTCTTCCGCTGTCCAAATTAATTTTACGCTTCTTTCTTGCGCTTCCAAAAAATAGCCGTCACCTCTGTTGCTGCCGCCGATTTTTTCATATCAGCCAATTCATTTTCCGCTTGTCCAATACTTGCTTGTTGAATTTCCGGTGTTAACCCATAAAATGCTTTTTGGCCTTCGGTAGTGGAAAAATCAAATTGCCTGGGTTGTTGGGATGAAATCATATAATTGATCTGACAGAGAAAGACTTTGAATCCAAGCTGCAGCTATTTAACAAGCGATTTAAGCGGTCTTACCCCGACGTTTGGCCAAGGCCTGGCGGACGATCTCTTTGACTTCTTCGGAAAAATCGGATTCAAGCATCCAGGCGAGATAGCCCGGATCGGAAACCGCCACCTGGCTCAAAGACTGGTCGCGGTGCTCGCTGAAAGCGAAATAGGCTTCGCCGGCGCGCCAGTAGAATTTCCTGGTCGTATCCACATAGACCTCCTCGCTGAATTCTTTATGGATCTTGCCCAGGAAAGTCTGGTCCAGCATCTCGCCGTATTTTTCCATCTGCCGGCGCAGAATCTCAAAAACCGCCTGCACGTCCCGTTGAGCGCTGTTATGGTCTTTCAGGGAAACGCGGCAGTAATATTCATAAGTGGCGGCCAGAGTCCGGGGCACCAGGCGCTGGAAAATCACGCGCGTATCAATGATGTCCGACCGGCGGTAATTGAAATCTTGGCCGACGCGGATAAATTCCCGCCGCAAAATCGGCAAGTCAAAACTAATTATATTGTGGCCGGCATAAAGGCAGTCGCGGAAAATATCCAATAATTCCGGCGCTTTTTCCTTGAAAACCGGCTGATCGGCCACTTTGCTGTTCGTAATGCCATGCACGGAGCCGGATTCAGGCGAAATGGCCACTTCCGGATTGAAATAATACTCCGCCTGCTGGGTGCGGCCCTCCGGCCAGATTTTCATATAGGCCAGGGCCACGATCTTGTCCGCGCTGATGTTGCGGCCAGTGGTTTCCACATCAAAAATCACGAGCGGTTTTTTAATCTGCAAAGCTTGGGCTAAAGATTTATATTTATCGGAAAATATGAACATGAGCGATAGATAAGATTATAATCACCACCTTTTTTTCTTGCCGGACTTGCCCATTCCCCGCCTGATCATTGGTTGAGTATATATTTTAAAAATATTTTCAAAATGCCTGTCCTTTGGTATAATCAAAATATCGGCTCAACGATTATTCGCTTTTAAGCGAAAAATTCATAATATTAATAAAAAAGGCGTCTGGTCTTGGGTAACAGCCGGAACCTACGGCTTGCTGGGCGCCCTGGCCGGCCTGTTCCTCCACGGCCGGGAAAACCGGATCAGGAATTATGTCCTGTTCGGCGCGGCCGCCACCATCGTGTATGACGCGATCACGGGCTTGGGCATCGGCACTCTGGTTTTCAAGCAGCCTTTTCTGGCGGCGCTGACCGGCCAAATCCCGTTCACGCTCTACCATCTGGGCGGCAACCTGGTCTTGTCAGCGCTGGTTCCGCCCCGGCTGTACCGCGGCGTGGTGGATAATGAACAGGTTTCCGTCCGCCGGCTCTGGCATGTGATTAAAGGGCATAAAGAAGCGATCCAGCCGGAATAATCAGGATTCTTTGCTATTAATCATAATTATAATTAATATAACAAACTATGGCAAGCGCTAACAATCAAGGCTGGAAAAAAGCCCTTTTTATCTTTCTGGCCGCCTGTCTGGTCTGGCCGCTCGGCATGGCGGCGGTTGAAGACAGCGCGGACATCGTTGAGACTACCGCCGCGGACATCGGCGTTGACCTGGCGGCCGCCAATGATGCGGACAGTGAAGCGGTCAGTGAAACCGAACAGACCGGCACTTTGATTGAAATCGGCAACACCACCGCCGAAGAAACCACGGTCATCATCCGCGTCGCGGAAGATGGCCAAACCATTGATGAAACCGTGCAAGTCGCGGCGGACACGGCCGTCCTGAACGACGCCGACGCCGCTTCCGACTTGTCGGACTGGATTGCCGGCGACCAGATCGCTGTCCGGACGCGCCGCGGCGAAAATTCCGGCGAACTGAAAGCTCTGCGCCTGCGCAACCGCTCAATGAAAAAAAACCTCTTGGGCAAGAACGGCTGGGTCAAAGACCGGCGTCCGGAAAAAAATGAAATGGACGTGGAATGGGCGGGAAAAATTTATACTTTGAATACCGCCAACGCGAAAATGGTCGCCGGCGCCAAAAATCCGGCCGCTTTAACGGATTTCCAGATTGGCGATCGCGTGCGCGCGCGCGTCAGCGATGACCAAGACGGCGACACGCAAACCTGGAACGCGAACATCATCGTGGTCTTGCGACGCGGACAAACCCTGTTCATGCGCGTCACCCGCTGGGTCGTGCCGGCGGAAATCACGGCTCTGCCCGAAGATCTGAGTGTTCGGCCCGCGATTATCACGGCGAAAGTTCTGCCATCTAAATTTTTTGAAAAGGGCGACGTCAACAATTTGATCGGTGAACCGGGCACGGAAATAAAAATCCAGATTGAGGAAAAAACCAAAATTGTCCGCCGCTTCCTCGGCCGCGCCTTACTAACGGAATTCATGGAAGGCGACCGCCTGCTCGTGATTGGCCGGTTGAACGAAGGCACCGGCAATCTTGACGCCCGCATCGTTAAAAATGATTCCCTTCAGGCTCTGGGCGTGGCCCAGACGGTCAGCGAAGTCGTGAGCGTTAACCCGGATAACAACACGGTGGTGATTAAACCGATCAGCCGCAAAAATCCGGCCACTGGCAAACGCGTCCGCTTGTCCGCCGCGAACCAGTGGACGATCACTCTCCGCGCCAACGCGCCGGTCTCTGAGCAAGGCGAAAAAATCACCCTGGCCGCCGTCCAAACGGGCGACATCATCCGCTTCCGCGGCGTGATTAATCGCACGCAAAAAACTGGACAAGCCACGGCACTGGCGGTCGTGACTGACAAATTCTCTTCCCTTTTGGAACAGGAATAAAAAATTTTGCCCGCAAATAAATAGCAGGCAAAAGCGCCCCGCCTGATCGCGGGGCGCTTTGCTGGCCGGGAAAATATGTTCCAGCCTTGTTTTTTTTACGACCGAAAGCTATAATCAAAAAAGATTAAAATCTCTCCGGCAAAAACATGGACATCATCCGCGTGGAAAATCTGACGAAAAAATTCAAAAACTTCACAGCCGTGGATAACATCAACTTCACGGTCCGGCCGGGAGAAATTTTCGGCTTTCTCGGCCCGAACGGCGCCGGCAAATCCACCACCATCAGCCTGCTCACCACCCTGCTCCAGCCGACTGGCGGCCGCGCCTGGGTCAAAAGTTTTGACGTGGTTTCCGACCGGGACGCGGTCCGCCAAAATATCGGCTTGGTTTTTCAGGATCCGTCCCTGGACGAACGGCTGACCGCGGAAGAGAATCTCCGCTTCCACGCCCGCCTGTACCGCGTACCCGCCGCCGCCTATCCGGCCCGGCTGGAAGAAGTCTTGCGGCTGGTTGATCTTTGGGATCGGCAAAAAAATCTGGTCAAAACTTTTTCCGGCGGCATGAAAAGGCGCCTGGAAATCGCGCGCGGCCTGATCCATTATCCGGCCGTCTTGTTTTTGGACGAACCGACCCTGGGGCTGGATCCGCAGACCCGGACCAATCTTTGGGATTATATCCTCAAGCTCAAGCGCGAAAAAAACATGACGATCTTTATGACCACGCATTATCTGAACGAGGCCGAATACTGCGACCGGATCGCGATCATTGATCGCGGCCGGATCACGGCCCTGGATACGCCGGCCAACCTGAAAAAAGCTTTGGGCGGGGATGTCATCACCCTGCAGTCCGTCCAGGCCGCGCGCTTAATCGCGGAAATCAGGGAAAAATTCCAACTGGCCGCGGAGGAAAAAAACGGCGAAATCCTCTTGAAAATCACGGCCGGAGAAAAATTCCTGCCCCGCTTGCTAGCCCGCCTCCACACGGAAATCAGCGCCGTCACCTTGAGAAAGCCGACCTTGGATGATGTTTTCCTTAATCTGACCGGCCGGCAGATCCGGGAAGAAAACGCGTCCCCCAAAGACCGCTTGCGCGCCCATAACCGAATGCGTGGTCCGAAATAATATGCTCATCACGATTTTTACCATCTGGCAGAGAGAAATCATCCGCTACGGGCGGGACAAAACTCGCATTGTCGCGACTTTCGTCCAGCCCCTGATGTTTCTCGCCATTTTCGGCACCGGCCTGCGCCAGACTCTGGCCACCGGCGATTTCGGCTTGGACTTCCTCCAATTCATGTATCCGGGCATCATCGCCATGAGCGTCATGGGCGTGGCTTTCTTTTCCACGATTTCCACGGTCTGGGACCGGGAATTCGGCTTCCTGAAGGAAATCCTGGTCGCGCCCGTCAGACGCTCGGCCATCGTCCTGGGCAAGGTTTTCGGCGCCGCCAGCCTGGCCGCTTTCCAGGCGCTCATTCTCCTGGGCCTGTCGCCTTTGATCGGCGTAAAAATTCAACTTCTGGCCCTGCCCGGACTGCTTTTTTTCATGATCCTGATCGGCCTGGCCATCGCCGCCCTGGGCCTCTTGATCGCCTCCCTGATGAAAACGACGGAAAGCTTCGGCTTAATCATGCAGATCCTGATTTTCCCGATGTTCTTCATGTCTGGCGCCTTTTTCCCGCTGAACAGCGCGCCAATCTGGATGCGGACTTTGTCCGGATTCAATCCGCTTTCATACGGCGTGGACGCCTTGCGACAGATCCTGCTGGCCAACCAGGCAACGCCGGCGATCCTGGATAAATTCACCTTGCACTCTCCGATCATGAACGCAGCTTTTTTGCTGGCCTTTTCTTCTCTGGCGGTCAGTGCCGCGATCCTGGCTTTCAATAAAAAAGCCTAACGGCGCTCATAAGCGAAAAAAATAAAAAGCCGGATATTGCCCAAGGCAACGTCCGGCTGTATTTTTTTCATGGCCTGACAATCAGCGTCCGCCGCCGGCTGGCGGCCAGCCAACGGAGCAAATTCCGAATGTCGTTGATGTTAACTTTTTTAGTTTGAGCGCGATACTCCCGTAAAGAAATTATCCGTTGATGGCAAGACAAGTCCCAAAGCGCTTCACTGCACACTTCCCGGCCGTTCGGATCATGCATGCGCTGGCTGGCCAGGATATGATTTTTCACCCGGACGAGCAGATCGGCGCGGCTGGCCAGGCTAGCCAGGCAAGCATCAACCGCCTTGCCGATCTCATCAACAGCCGCCAGGTCAAAAGCGGGGCAAATGACGCTAAACACATAAAAATGCCGGAAATTTTGATAAGATACGTCAAGGTCATAAGCCCAACCGTGCTTTTGGCGGATTTCCTCGATCAGCGCCCGATTCAGCATTTTTGATAAAAACGAGACAGAAAGCTCGGAAAAACTGCCGGGAATCCTGGCGACGGTTTTGTATGATCCGAAATTAACGGCCGAGTCCGGCAATTTGAAGACCTGGCTTTTTTCCAGTGGCCGCTTGACCGACCGGAAAGGGCGAGGCAGAACCGTCCTTTTTCCCGGCTTGATTTTGGCCAAAGGACTTTTGCTGATCAAGCCGATGATCCGTTTCCGTGATAATCCGCCGATCGCGACCAGGCTGATGTTAGCGGGCGTATAATGCTCGTCATAATAAGCCTGAAGATCCGAACGGGCGATCCGGGCAATGGAGTCAAGGCGGCCGATCGGACAGACCGATCTTTGCAGCCAGCAACCGGCATAAAGCGCCTGATGCTCCTGCCAAAGCAGATCATACTTGAACTGCAAGTTGAATTTCTGGTAAAACTCTTCGATGATTATCCGGCGCTCCTTTTCCAAATCAAGATCATCAAATTGTGCCTCAATCAGCATTTTTCCGAAAATATCCAGGGCGGGCGCGATCTTTTTTGGATCAGAAGGCGCCACAAAATAGAAAGAGACATCGGCAAAGCTGGTGCGGCCCAAAGAGACTGATCCGCCGAAATTTTCAAAATAAGCAAAAATTTCATCAGTTCCCAGGCCAGTACTCGCAGAAACAAGGTGCTCCACAAAATGGGCCAGACCCTCAAGACCGGCCGGATCCTGCTCAGCGCCGCTGTGGACCAGAAACCCCATTGCTTCCCAGGTTTTACCAGGCCAATGGGTGGAATAAATTGATAATTGGTTGGATAAAACCGATTTTTCAAATTCAGCGTACGGATCCCACATGTGCTTATCCTCCTCTCCTGATTTTTTTATTTTCAAAAAAACAATAGCGTCCAACGACCATAGCACTGATTTTTATAAACTGTCAATAAGCAATGGACAGGTGTAAAAGTTTTATAGAAATGTCCTATTTGGCGTTTTTTAGAAATGTCCTACTTGGACACTTTTGTTAGT
>PCSD01000068.1:2240-2519 GCA_002771615.1 Candidatus Falkowbacteria bacterium CG23_combo_of_CG06-09_8_20_14_all_49_15 | reverse complement strand
TGCAAAAAGCAAAACAAATATTATTTAAAAACTTATGGAGTAGATAACTGATCTGGCCTCGCCAGTTCAGGCTCATCTTTCAATGAGAAAAGACTAGGCGGCGCAGGATAAATAATTTTTTAAAAATATTATTACCGAAACTCTTAATGACCGATCAGCTTGACCGCCAGCATGAGCAAGATTCCCAGAATAAATATCAAATAATTGGCGGCTGATTTCTTCACGTCTCTTTCCCCCCGGATTTCCGGAATCAAATCGGAAGCGGCGATATAAACGAAA
>PCSD01000068.1:171-2169 GCA_002771615.1 Candidatus Falkowbacteria bacterium CG23_combo_of_CG06-09_8_20_14_all_49_15 | reverse complement strand
ACCGCCCAGGACAACGGTCAAGGCGACCAGATAATTGACCAGCAAAGCTGATTTATATTTGAAGCCGGCGTGGACAAGCACCCCGAAATCGCCGATCTCCTGCGGGATTTCGTGGGCCGCGATTGCCAAAGTGGTCGCCAGCCCTAACTGCCAATCAATCAAAAAAGCCCCGGCAATCACCAGGCCGTCAATGAAATTGTGAATGCCGTCCCCGACCAGGTTCATGTAACCGAATGAATGGACCGGACAATCTTCCTTGTGGCAATGGCGCCAGAACAGCAATTTTTCAATCAGGAAAAAGCCGGCAAAGGCGCTGATGAAAATCCCGAACAAAGTTTCCGTGTCCAGCTCTTCGGCCGCTTCCGGCATCAGATGCAAGAAAGCCCCGCCGATCAAAGTGCCGGCCGAAAAAGCCACCAAAAATTTCACGATCCTGCCCAAAAAATCTTTTTTAAAAAACATAAATAAAACCGCCGCCCAGACACAGAGGGCAATCAGGAAAGTCGCGGCGAAAATGGAAAACAATATTGCCATAAGCGATTGATATAGGCCCCGACAATATTATGGTATCGCTTGTGTTTCGTCAAAAACGAAATTTTTTATGATAAACTTACGCGCCTGACTGTCAGGGCAGAAAACCAGGAGCGCATTTAATTATCAAGTATATTTTTTCGATCTTCTGGCCGGCTGCCATTCAAGCCATACCAATCAATATTGCGGGAAATATACATAACCGCGGCCAGGATCGCGAACAAGCCGACCGAGCCGGTTAAAAGCGCGTAATCTTCCAATTGCAAGATGACGAAGATAAAACCGAAAATAAAAACCAAGATCAAAGCTTCAGTCAGGGCCGGCCGCCAGGCGCGGAAGACCGCCTTGGTATAAAGCGTAATCAAGGCGATCGTGGCCGCGGCCGCGATCAGATAAGCCGGATTAAAGCCCAGATATTCAGCAATGGATAGCACCAAGACATAAAACAAGGACAAAGCCAGTCCGATCAGGATATACTGCAGGGAGTGGACCTGCTTCCGGTAAAAAGCTTCAAAAAAGAACAGGATCAAAAAAGTCAGGGCCAGAACCAGGATGGAATATTTTAAAGTCCGCGTGGTCTTCTGGTATTCATCAGCCGGTACCAGCAGGCTGACGCCGAAATCATAGCCGGACAGGCTGCCCATCGCCGCTGTCCGCGGTTTTTCATAGTTCACCGGCTCCATAACCGGCGGGCCGGCCAGGACCGGCAGATCGCCCAGCCAGCTCTGCGGAAAACTGCGGTTCAGTTCAAGCACTTTCCAGCGCGCGCTGAAACCGGTCGCGGCGACTGTCCGCTCCTCAGGCAAGAACGCGCCCTGGAAGCTGGGACTGGGCCAGCCGGAAGAGAGCGCGACCGTGCTGGTGCGGCCCAAAGGCGAAAAAGACAGGTTCCGGCTGCCGTTCAGGACGATTTGCGCGCTATACGCGTAGCGTCCGTTTTGGCCGGCCTGGCCCAATTTGACCTGGGCGCTGGCGCCGGTCGGGATGACCGCGCCTTCGCCGGTGCCGGGCCCGAGTTTCAGCTTCTGCCCGTTCCAATCAAACGTGATCTCTTCCTTGATGCCGCGCACGTCCGGAATACCCAGCGCGATCCGCGCCTTGTCGCCCATCACCATTTCCGGCTTAATGCCCCAAGGCGCGAAATCGGGTGCGTTGAATTCGCCGGAAATTTTCAGTTTGGCCGTATAGATGACGGCTTCGTAAATGCCGCGCTGACGCCGTTCCGGTTCAACCAGGCCCTCGATCGCGACCGTCTCAGGCAAAAAATAGCCGTATTGTACGACTTCTTCGGTCTTTTTCGCGCCGTTTTCCAAGGTTTCCCTGAGCGCTTTGTACGGCACGACGAGAATCGGGCCAGCCAAAGTTTGCTCCAGCGCCCATTTGTCCGAAATCTCGCGCACAGCTTCCGCTTGCCGGTCTTGCCGTTCGTTGACCAGGACAGCGATCAAACCGGTCGGGATCATCAGA
>PCSD01000068.1:0-147 GCA_002771615.1 Candidatus Falkowbacteria bacterium CG23_combo_of_CG06-09_8_20_14_all_49_15 | reverse complement strand
AAAAGTTTAAATGACAAGGAATTCTTAATATTTATAATATTCATAATTTTATTTTATTACTTAGTTAATGTGTAAAAACATTTTTAAAAATCCAAGCATATTTTGGATCCTTAAAAGGCGTTTTTACATTCGTTCCTTGATATTTAA
>PCSD01000009.1:26148-26375 GCA_002771615.1 Candidatus Falkowbacteria bacterium CG23_combo_of_CG06-09_8_20_14_all_49_15 | reverse complement strand
TCCCCGATCTTGAGGACGCCGGAGCTGGGCAGGAATGAGACGGAACTGATCGCTGGCGCGTGGCCGTCAATCACGGCCGTATTCTCGTCCACGGCGCTGAAAGCCGGATCATTATATTGCCCGACCGCGTCTTTGAACATGGCCGAAATCGGAATCGTGCCAACCGCCCGATCCGTATGTCCGGCTAAAACCGTATAATCAAAAGTGTAAGTCGTGTCGCTGATTTT
>PCSD01000009.1:20048-26095 GCA_002771615.1 Candidatus Falkowbacteria bacterium CG23_combo_of_CG06-09_8_20_14_all_49_15 | reverse complement strand
AATCCGCGTCCGCGCTGACTGTGGCCGTGGCGCGGACCAGATCGCCGATCTTATAGACCGAATCGGGAATAGCCAAACCAGTGATGACTGGTTTGTGCGCGTCCACCGAAGCCGTATTATTTTCCGGATTGGTGTAAGGCGTATTTGTATTGCCATATTTATCAGCCAACACAATGCTGATTGGGATCGTATTGGCGGTCCGGTCAATGTCGCCTTCCTGGACCGTATAATAAAAATCATAGGTAGTGTTGCCGTTGTCAATTAAGCCCCAAGCGGCTTGGCCGTTGACCAAGGAATTGCCCAAACTCAAACCGCTTTCTCCGGT
Organism: Candidatus Falkowbacteria bacterium CG23_combo_of_CG06-09_8_20_14_all_49_15; assembly: GCA_002771615.1. Taxonomy (GTDB): domain Bacteria; phylum Patescibacteriota; class Patescibacteriia; order Patescibacteriales; family UM-FILTER-48-10; genus UM-FILTER-48-10. The sequence goes on along the minus strand of PCSD01000009.1, from coordinate 25,770 downwards.
GTTGGCCACTAATGTTATATTACTGCCGATGCCGTAAGCGCCATTGGTGATATATACGGCGCTGATAACCGGCCGATGCGCGTCCAAAGAGCCGTCCGTGAAAGAGCCGGCATAGGCTTCATTCACATTGCCGTAAGGATCGCGCAAACGCAAAGAATACGGGATGGTGCCGCTGGCGCGATCTGTGTCCCCTTCGGCCACGATATAATCCAGAGTATAAGTGGTATCATTAATTTTCAATAAATTAGTAGTGGTGCCGTTGTTGATGGTGGACGTGGCCGGGGCAAATTCGGCCGCGTCGCTTGCCACCGTGATGGTGGCGCGCAAAGTGTCCCCGATCTTATACAACCGGTCCGGAAGGATCACGGACTGGATGGCCGGAGCATTGGCATCAAGGGAGCCATTGGTAAAATTGCCGGCATAGGCGCTGTTCTGATTGCCGAACGAATCTCTCAAGATAATAGAATACGGAATCGTGCCGCTGGCGCGGTCCGTGTCGCCGGCGGCCACGATGTAATCCAGAGTATAAGTGGTATCATTAATTTTCAATAAATTAGTAGTGGTGCCGTTATTAATGGTGGACGTGGCCAGGAAAAATTCGGCCGCGTCGCTCGCCACCGTGATGGTAGCCCGCAGAGTGTCCCCGATCTTATACATCAGATCCGGCGCGATCGCCGCGCTCAAAGTTGGCGGCGTATTATCAACCGCGAGGGTGGTGGTGGCGGGAGCGGCCTGATCATAAGTGAAATCATTGGCGGTCAAACGCAGGCAATAGGTCTCGCCGTTCGCGGTCGGCAAATCCGTTTTTATGTCCCATTCGGTCAAGATGGTGTTGGAGCCGGAAGCGGTCCTGATCCAGCCGGTGCTCGTGCCCAGCTGATAAGCCAGATTATTATCCACTTGCGGATCGCCGTAATCCGCCGTGGTGCGGCTGTCCTCGGCGGCCAAAGCGATTTGGGAAGACGAGCCGAAAGCGCAGACCGCGCTGTCCGTAAATTCCAGTTTGGCCCGCGCTTCTTCCCAATCCGCGTCCGCGATTTCCAAAGAAAAATTGGCCGCGCCGGAACCGTCGGTCTTTTGGCTGACGCTGTTCCAGGCGCCGGTGGGCGGGGATTTGAGCTCCAAGGAAAAGATGACCAGAGAATGGATATCCACGGCCGGATTCGGGGAAATGTCCAAATCTTCGTTCATGTCCACGTCAATCCGGCGGGGGCCGGCAGAGAGAGAACCGAGATAGAAATTATGATGCGCATCCTCGTCAGTCGTGCCGTGCGGCAATTCCCTTTTGGCATCGTCATGGCCGGCCGGCACGACCGTGTCGTCAACGGTCAGGCGGCTGTAAACCGCCTTGGACGCGTCGCCGGTATCCACGACTTCCATTGACCAGACCAGCGCGTCGCCGGCGGCTTTGGCAGTATGGTTCAAAGAATAAGTTTCAAACCAGGAATCCAACGCCGACAAAGCCACGCTGTTGGCGCTGTAGCCGATGGTCTGGTCGCGAAATTTGTCCAGATTCAGAGCGAAAATCTGCGAATAATCCCAATCGTGGGTATTGGCCGTGTCCACGCGCGCGTCCACGCGCCAGGTGCTGGTGGCCACGACATTGGCGCCCAGCATGAGCATAACCGGCCGTTCGTCGTTAATATCCTCTGTTTCATAGCGGACATTGGCGTATTCCGCGCTGCTCGTGGCGTTAAAAAGCCGCATCATCAAATCAGCCGAAGTGCTGTCGGAAAGAAAATGCCCCAGGCCCAGGATCAGCCAATTTTTACCGCCGCCGGGCAAAACCACGGAAGCGCCGGTCGTGGTCCAGACATTCGGCAAATTCCCGGCATGGGAAGCCGTGGAAAAAAACCAATCCGTGTTTTCCGCCAAATCATCAGACAATTTCAAGACAAAAGCCTCATAACCTTCAGTATTGATGGTCCGGTCCGTGCCGCCATAAACGGAAACATCCACATTGATGTCTTCGCCGGCGACTGCGGTCCAGACCGTGAAATAATTATATGCATGCCCGATATGGGCCGCAATCACGCGCGCGTCCTCCCAAGTCATGCCCGAACCGTCAAAAGCGGCCGCGCCGTGGCGCACGCGAGCCATATGCTGGGCGGCGTTGGAAGAAATGTTCGTGATGCTGAAATTGACGCCGAGGAGATATTTCTTGCCGGCCGTGAAAGTGGTGGAAGCGATCTGGTATTCCGCCACTTCCTGCCACCCGTCTGTCGTGTAATTGATATTAGCCTTGGAAACGACCGCATCGTAATTTTTGAAATATGAGCCGAGCGCGCCCGGATTGTCAGAGGCGATCTGCCAGGACCTTTCCTCAATCACGATGTTTTTGTTATTTTTATCAACCAGCTTCAAAGGGCCGAGCAGGTAGAATTCCGGACTCTGGTCCGGCGCGTCAAAGACATAAGACAATCCAAAGGTTTCTCCCGGCTTGATATTTATGTTCCGCCAGATTACGCGCGTGTCTTGTTGGTCGCGATATTGGATATCAGGTATCGGATATGGCTGTCCGCCGGCCGAATTCTTTATGACGAATCCGGCGGGCACGGTTTCCGTGATATCGCCGAAAAAATCGCGGCTCGGCTTGATGATGATCTTCATTTCATACTCGGCTTTGGGCATGATCCGGGTCGGTCCGCGGCGGGCGATGGCAAATTCCCTATCCGCCCGGACGATTAAGCGGCCCGCGATTGCGCGCTCGCCGTTGGCCGTGGCGGCGCTTAATTGATATTCATATTCTCCCACGGCGGCGAATTGGTAGGCCGCCCAATAATCCGGTTCATCAATGACATTATTCAGCGCGCAAGCGGGATTAGTCTTAATCTCGCCCTTGCCGGTGGACAATATTTTCTTGCGGCCGTTTGGATCTTGGATGGTCAAAGTCAGATCCGCGCGGCACAGCGTGTCGCCCTTGTCATCCAGCACCGCCATGGCCAAATTGGCCGTTTCGCCCGGCCGATAAATATCTTGGTCCGCATTTAAAGCCAACACCCCCCAGCGGAAATCCTGCGTGAATAGCGCGGTCTGGCCTTGCGTCAAGTCCGCGTCTTTGACAAATAGTTTTATTTGATAGCGTCCGGGGCGGATCTGGCTTTGGATCGGCCACACGCGGACGGAGATTTTTCCTTTCCGGCTTTTGTCCGCGCGCACCGCGACCGCGGGCATTGGTTCGCCGTCCGCGCCAGCGACCGCGGCCGCAATTTCCAGATTTTTATATTCGTCAACAAACAAATCCTTGATCCAGCCGACGCTCCGACGCCAGCCGCTTCTCTTTTGGGACAGAGAAAACTCAAATTGCGCGTCCGTAGCCGGCGAAAAGTCGGCTAAAGGCGATGTTTTTTCCAGGATCAAGCCGCCCACTTGCTGCCGTTCAAAAGAGTCGGCCGCGGAAAAAATGGCCGGCCACGCCCAAAATGCCAGCAGGATGCCCGCGGTCAGCCAAGGATAGATTGTTTTTCTGATCCGGTTCATTGGTTTATCCGGTTTGATTTACTATTCTCCCCCGTCGTCGTTGCGCCAGCGGTAATGGATCTGATCCACCCAGGGAAAACGGATTTGATAAAAATTGTTATATGGATCTTCATCGTCCACGGCGCTGTCATTGATAGTTTTCAATTCCGCCGCGTAAGGCGTGGAAGTGGCGCGTGCGTTCTGGTTGAAAATGATCTTGAAATCCAAAGTGCAGGACAGGCCGGAACAATTGGACGCGCTATCCGCGCTCAAAGCCGCGGCGCCCAGAGCGTCCGGGCCGGTTTCCGCGAAGGTGCCGGCTGATTGGTTCCAGCGGAAAACCAAATCGGAAAACGGCGATTCGCTGTCCTCGCTGTCCGCGAACCGCAAGTCAACGGTGTCCAACACTTGCCAACCGTTCTGCTCCGTAACCACGGCGCGGAAATTCCATTCCGTCAAACCGTCGGCGATCGCGATATTCGCGTCCGCGCCTTCTGTCCGGCTGTTGGTGAAAGACAGACTCACGTTCGCGACGGTCGCGTTCGTCTTGACCGCCAATTCCGTGCTGGAAGACTTGTTGCCGTAGTAATCATAGGTCCAGATCTGGAAATAATACCAAGAATTCTGGTCCAAACCGGCCAGCAGCGTGGAGGTGGCGCCATTGTAATCATAATCATCCAGCGCGCTCAAATCTATTTCCGTGTCGCTTTCCGTTACGCCCGGCGCGCCCTTTTTATAAAAAATCTTATAAGCATCGGCCAGGGGCGGATGCTCATCCGCGCCGGGCGTGCTGGTCGCGAACAGCAAAGTGATGGTGGAGGTGGTGACAGACTCGGCCGTCAAAGCGCCCGTGCTGGTTGGATTGATATGATCAATAACCACTGTGCTGGTGGCCAAATTAAGCTGATCGTCCAAACCATCATTGGCGGTTAAACGCAAACAATAAACGCCACTGCCGTTTACTAATTGCTCTTTTGCTAACCAATCAACGTTTACTGTGTTAGAGCCGGGTGAAGTTAAAATCCAAGCGCTGCTGGAACCGACTTGATAAGGCGCGAGATTATCAAGCGCCGGCGAGCCGAAATCCGCCTGGATGCTGGCCGGATTCTCATCCAGAAGCGGATCCAGGGAAAAAGAAAAATCACAATCCGCGCCCAAGACGTATTCAATTTTCGCCCGCAAAGTATTGTCATCGTTAAGGTCGTCCAATTTCAGGGAAATGTCCACGGTGCCGGAGCCGTCGGTTTTCTGCTTGGTGTCAGCGCCGTTGAAAGCGCCGCTGGGCGCGTCATTGGTCAAGATGTCCACAAAACTGGAGCTGGCGCGGTTGCCATATTGGTCATAGGCCCAAAGGGCAAGGCTGTAAGTCTGCTTGGCGGACAAATCGGCAATGGAGGTGGTGGCCGCGCCCAAAAAATTCTGATTGCCCAGGCGCGGATCCGTGGATGACGAGACGAACAAATCGCTTTCCGTCGGCGCTGAGCCGTCCGCGATCTTATAGAATATCTTGTATTCGGAAAAATTGCTTTCCGTGCTGGTCGCGCCGAAATTCAACACCAAGCTAGTGCCTGTCCGGCTGTGCAAACTTAAGGCGCCGGGCGCGGACGGCGCAAGGTTATCCAGAAAAACGGTCGTGGTGGCCGGCGCGCTTTGGTCCAGGCGCAGGTCATTGGCGGTCGCGCGCAGGCAATAAGTCCCTTCCTGGCCGTCCGTCGCCGGCTGGGAGAGCCAGAAAAAGGCCACGCGGTTGGTGCCGGAAGCGGTGGTGATATAATTAGTGGAGGTGCCGATCGGATAAACGGCCAGATTATCAATGTCCGGATCGCCGTAGATGGCGGTGGTGCTCGCGTCCTGCTCGTCAACCAAGATATTTTCCGCAGCCGAAAAATCGCAGTCCGCGCCAGGCGCGAATTCAATTTTCACGCGGGCCGGCTGGCTGTCCGGATCGCTCACGGCCAGGGTCAGGCCGACCGCGCCAGTACCGTCACGCGCCACGGTCGTGGACGCGCTGATAAAAGCGCTGTCCGGCGGGCTGTTCTGCCAGCCGTAAGTGTAAATGAGCTGGCCGCCCATGCTGGCCCCGTCCGTGGCCAAGCCGGTGTTGTCATTGGCATAGCAGGCGTTATAGGCCTGGTTGTCAGTTGTTAGTAATGCGCTGGACACATCTCTGATCATCTCCGTGTACATGTTAACGCTGTCCGGCCGGGCAATGTAAGCGGTCGCGCAGGACGGCGTATTAACGGCTAAATTAGCGCCCAGATAA
>PCSD01000009.1:0-20035 GCA_002771615.1 Candidatus Falkowbacteria bacterium CG23_combo_of_CG06-09_8_20_14_all_49_15 | reverse complement strand
CCATGGCCGTAGCGCTGTCGGAGATCAGGAAATGGCCGTAAAGCGCGGCGTTGAATACGGTCTTGCCGGCGGCTTCCGGAAAAACCGCGTTCGCGGTCGCCAGGACCGTGGAAGTGGCCGGCGCCGCAGCGGACTGGCCGGCAAAAATATTCAGGCTGGCCAGATAGCCGTCCGCTTCGCTGGCATATCCGTAAGTGATCAGCAATTCAGCCGAAGCGCCGCTGAAATTGGCGTTGCTGTAAGTCAGGTTGGCTTTGACCGGCTGGCTGGAAGTGGCGCGCGCTTCTTCCAGGGCTGCGTAATCGTCGGACGGGATGATGTAAATGATGTGGGTAGACGGATTAGCCATCACCCCATTAGCGTTATAACTGTAAACCTGGTTGGAAGAAGTCGCATTTTCTCCGACTTTGCTGGAAACAGTGATGGTATAAGCCCTGCTGGTGATGGCGCCGTGCACGGACAGGCGCAGCCAGGCGCTTTTGATGCCAACCGTGCCAGTCGCCGAGCCGTTTTCCGGGAAAAACACATTGACAGCCGCGCTGTTCAAGGTGTTTACGCCGCCATTAGTGATGACGCCCATAGGAAAGGAAACGGTCCGGGTCTTGACTGGCGCGGAGGAAGAGGCCAGATAGGTTTCCCAGACCTCTCCGCCCAGAGCATAGGTGGTGGCCACCGTACTGCCGGTAAAATACTCAATCTGCTGGGTCTGATTTTCCGCGAAACCGTCATTGGTCCAGGCCGAAAAAAGCATGGTCGGTAAAAAGCCGTTATTGTTCAAGGCTGATTCATAATGAAAAGCCGGGCTGTCATTATTAACATTTTCAATATCAAGATAAGGATTGATATCCGTGGTGCCGGTCACGTCACTGGCGCCGAACATTTTGAACCACTGGCTGACGCGGTTGGTGGTGGTGGCCGCGCCCGGCCAGTCCGGCAGATCCATTTTATACTCAAAAATCGGGCAGGAGCCGTTGTCGGCCGTGCACGAACCGGCGCCGGCCTGGCGCGCACCATTGTCCGTGCCGTTCGTGGAGTCCAATGGATAAATAACCGTATTGGTCAGGTCGGGCGAATCAAGGTCATAAGTATAGGTAATCACCAGGATGGCGCCGGCGCTGGCAATGGAGGTGTAGGCAGAGGTGTTTTTCAGGCGATAGCCGAATTGGGACTGCATCAGTTGTCCGCCGCCGGCATAAGCGGCGATCTGGGCTTCGCCGGTCACATCCAGAAGCAGGCGGACGACATTGGATTCGGTATCGTCATAAACCAGAACATTGCCGACATCCTGGAGCACTTGGCCGGCGCCGGCGCCGAAGGCCGAAGCGCTGCAGGATTCCACGCAGACGTCAAAGCCGAGCTTGTAGCCGCCATACGCGCCACCGGTCGTGTTATACGCTTCAAATTGCGATTCAAAAATGACATAGGCATTCTTGATGCTCACGCCGCTTTCCGCCAGGCGCCAATTGAAAACCGGCAAGGTGTTGTCCGTGTTGGTATTCTGGCCGGAGGTGGCGCCGCCGTTGTATGTCCCGGCCGCAAACATCACGGTCCGCGCCCGCTTGTTGACCGCGTCCGACGCGATCTGCCAAGTCCGGCTTTCCGACCAAGCGCCAACCGTCAATGGCCCAAGTTGGAATAAAGCCGGCGAAATGTCCGGCGCGTCAAAATCATATTCCGCGACCAATTCGTCGCCGGCCTGGATTTCCACGTCCGACCAGACCAGATTTTTCTGTCCGGCCGCGTCTTCCACTGAGAAGCCAAAAGCCGGCCCGAACGGATCCCGTTCGCTGTGATTGATTAAAGACAAGGATTGCCTGATGATCTTGAAGCCGGACGGAACTTTCTCCGCGAGCGCGCCGAAAAAATCTTCCGCGGCCTGGATCCGGATGGACATCTTGTATTCCGCCTGCGGATAGATACGGGTCGGCCCGATCCTTTCCACATCCATCTGCTCTCCCGGCCTGGCCCAAAAACGGTCGGAAATCGCGTATTCGCCGTCCGCCGTCTTGGCCGTCGCCCGCACCTCGTATTGGCCGGCCAGCGCCACGCGGTAATGAGCGTAATAATCCGGTTCAGCAGTGATATTGTTGGGGCCGCACGCCGGATTGCGCACAGCCGTGTTTTCCGCGGTGCGCAAACGGGTAATCTGGCCGGCCGGGGAAATGATTTCCAGGTCCAAATCCGCGTCGCAGACCGTATGGCCGCCAGCGTCCAAAACCGCCGCCTGTAAAAATGCCACCGCGCCCGGGGCATAAACCGCTTTATTGAAATTCAGGGCCAAGACGCCCCAGGAAAAATCCTGGCGGGCGGACAAAAGCTCGGTTTCGCCACCGCTATTGTCAGTAATGGTAAAATCCAAAGTATAACGGCCCGGCTGAAAATGATCCGGCAAGGGCGGCCATTGGACGGTAAAACGGCCATCTTCTTCAAAGATCAAAGTCAAAGGCAAAGATATTTCTTCTCCGGCCGGATTAATCAGCCGCGCCCGCAAATCCAGATCGCGCCAGTAATTATCCAGGCCGAAAAAGCGGCCCAGTTCTTCTGTCCAGCCGCTATCCGCCTTGGCATAAGCCAAGGTCATTTCCCCGCCCTCGTCGGCTCGGAAAGTCAAACGTTCGGAAAGCAAAGACAAGAATTCATTGCCATCTTTCATCCGGACCGGCGCAACCGGCTTTTCCCATTCATATTCAAGCTCCACCCACAGGCTATCCAGATATGACACGAAGATCTCTTCGCCTTCATATACGCCCCGCACTTTAACGGCCAATTGCTCGACATCAGCCAGGCGGTCCAGGCCGGAGAGCGGCAGGGCAAAATAATCATCCCGGCCAGCCGCGGAATTCCGCTTCGGAAACGCGCCGGCCAAATGCCATTCTCTTTCCTCGCCGGTTTGGCCGAGAGAATAATAGATTTCCCAAAAAGGCTCCTCTCCGGCCAGGGCCGGACGGGCGACCAGATCGCGCCAGCCAGGGCCAAAACCGAGCGGATCGGCGGGCGGATTTGGTTCAGATTCCAAGGACGCGTCAGATGAATCAGCCGGCGGAGCCGGAACGACCAGCACTTCGCCGGCCGGCAACGGCACGACTTCCACTTCGTTTTGCGCCTCATGATCGGCTTCCGGCGCGGCGAGGGGTCCGAATTCATCCGTTTGTCCGTCTTCCTCCGGTTCAGCCACCTCCGGCTCTTGATCTTGGGCGTTTGGATCTTCAGCGTCAGGCAAAATTTGCTCTTGGTCCGCGCCAGAAAGATTTGGCTCTGTTTCTTGTTCCGGAACCGAATCGCCAAAATTATCCTCTGGATTAATTTCTTCCGATTCCTCATTTAAAATTGGACTGGAAGCGCTTGTTTGGGTGTTTATTAAATTATCTTCTTCTGGATTTTGTAATAAACTTGAACTGGCGATCGGCTCGCGCTCTTCTGACCCTTCCCCATCCTCCGCGGCCAAACCGAAAAAAGAGGCCAAGGAAAACTTCAAACGCGCTTTTTTAATGGGCAGATCTTGAAAATCTTCTTCGGCCTGGTCGGCCGTATAAAATCCGGCGCAAGAAAGCGCGTAATCGCCGCCGCGATAAAAAGCGGAATTTTCTTCATTAAATTCTTCCAAAGCGGCGGCGGCATCCAAATCCGGCTCTCCGGACACGCCGTCTGCGTTCCACCAGCCCGCCGTATAGTCAGGGGAAAAATTTTCCTGTCCGCAAACGGAAGCATAAAAAGCAATCGTCGTTTTTTCGGAAAAAATATTTCTCACGCGGCTAAAAATGTCCAAAGGTCCAAAAACGAGTAATAGGAAAGCGACAAAAAAAGCCAAACCGAATCCCAATTTAGCCGGACCAATCCGATGGATTTCCTTGTTCGCGCCGCCCTTTTGATGATCGTTAATTTTTGGCATGAAAATCAAAAAACTATTTTATCAAAATAAAAAATTCAATAAACCGGAAGATCGGGATTTATTTCTGACTCGCCCAAAACCGCCGGCGCGGCCGGCCGGCCGCCCTTATCCGCCAGTATGACTTGCGTGAAAGGCGCGATGAAAAAACCCAAAAACATCGTGATGATCAACAGGATAGCGAGCAGGAAGTAGGCATAGGCGAAATTGCGGAAAAAAAATTTTAAAAGCCTTATCTGCAATAAAAAAATTCTCTGCCCAGCCGCGATTTTTTCCCAAAAAAAATTAGCCGGCAGGACCGGCTCCTTATCTGCTTGCGCTTTATATTTCAAAACTTCTTCGGCCGTCGTCATCCAGGCAACATTCACATAAACTTGTTCTCCAAAAATTTTTCCCTGCCGGATCAGCTGTCCGATATAATCCGACGAATACCCGGAAATCCGCGCCGCCTCCTTCAAATTAATCAAGGAATTTGATTTTTTTATAGCCATGGGGATATTTAATTTTTTTGCCTTTTTTAGCTAATCTCGATAGTCGAGATTACTGTTTGGTCTTTAAATATTATAACATAAAGACAAATTACGGACAACAAAAAAAGCAATAAATCGTGATTATTGCTGTTTAAAAATTTTTTGCTATATTTAAATTAAAATACTATTATTATTAAAATATAATATATAATAAAAGTCAAATAAGACATTAATTATTAAATTTTTTTATATTTTATCAACGGCTTGTGGATAAAAAAGTCCGCCAGAAACGACCGGCAAAAATATTATTTACGGTTTATTATTATTTTTGTAGTAGTCTAAAAATTCGTCTATGTAATTTTCTACCTGTTTCTTGCCTCTTGAGGAAATAGCCAACTTGGCCACTTGGTAGTTATCAAAAAATATTTTTCTCTCTTTGGCTTTGCGTCTGATCATCCCGATGATATCTTTTAATTTTATTATCGCGTCCGCGTATTCTTTGGCGATCTTATAGGCCGGGGATTTTTTCCGCTTTAAAATAGAGGTCCCCCCATTATAAGCCAGCAAAATTTCTTTTTGCGCGTTGACCGAATTTTTCGTTTTCCGGCCAATGGCATATCCGTCCTGGCCATGCAAGCACATTAAGAATATTTTACCCAGGGCGCGGCTATAATCCGGGTATTTTTTTATATATTCCTGGATAATCTTCAAATCCAAGCCGCTCAATTTTTCATCATAATTTGCAAAGGCATAATCTGTATTATTTTTCCTATTTAATATTTTCAGATATCTATGGACATCCAGGACGGCGATATCCCTGGTCTGCATCACGCCATAAGCTTCAGCCGAAGAAACGGCCGCGGGCTGGTAATTTGATTCTTGGATCTGCTGGGCGATCAAAAAATCGGTGCTAAAGATATTTTTCGGAAAGAATGCTTCTTGGCTTGAGAGCTGGTGATAAATATCCAGGATACTGTCCAAAAATTTCTTTTCCGGCAAAGACGGTTTTTCCCGTCTGGCCGCCGTATCCCGCGGTTTTTGGCCAATGTCGTGAGCGGCAGTGGAGGATATATCTTCCGGACCATGACGATGATTTTTTTCCCGCCGGGAAAAAAAATCCACTAACCCCGCGCCGGCAGCCAAACTTAAGGCAACGCCGGATCCGATGAGCAAGCCTTTTTCAATAAATACCCGCCGGTCCGGATCCGCCGGTCCTTGTTCAGGCTTGCCCGGGCGTCCAGATGGCTGCGGATTTTTTAGATCTTCTCCAAATTTTTCCATACTGAAAATGATTATTTAAAACTTCTTGCTCTTCTTGTTCTTATTTTTAGCCTTGTTCGGCGAATTTTTTCTGCCGGCTGGCCAGCTCTTCTTCAATAGCCGCGAGCTTGGCTTTTTCTTTGTCCACCACGGCCGCGGGCGCGCGCTGGACAAAATCAGCGTTCGCGAGTTTTTGCGTTTGCGCGGCGCGGCGCTTGGCCAAATTGCTGATTTCGGCCGCCAGCGCCGCCCGTTGTTCAGCCGGATCAAAATCCGGCGCGGCCAAGCCGATCTCCAGGCCGGATAAAGACGCGTAAAGCCAGCCAGCTTGGCGCTTGGCCAAATGTCCGGCTTCAATCTCCAAACTGGAAAGGCCAGTGCGCAGATTCAAGATCAGCCGGTCCTGCGAGCGGAGTTGCTCGGCGTATTTTTCGCTGTAAATGATGGCACGGACTTTCTGGGCGGGCGGAATCTTGTTTTCCGCGCGCAGATTACGGATGGCGATGATTACTGCCTGGATCAAGGAAAAATCAGCCGCTTGCACATTCGGCTGGCCGGATAAGAACTGATCGTAGGCCGCGGCCAAGGGCCAGGCCGCGACCAGGATCAGCTCGGAGTCGCTGTCCAAACGGTGATGCGGCCACAAGACCTCGGTCACAAAAGGCAGAAAAGGGTGCCAAAGGACAAGCAGGTCGCGGCCCAGCCGGCGCTGGAGAACGGCCGCCGAAGCGCTATTTTCAAATTTGCTCGCTTCAATGTACCAATCCGCCAGGTCATTCCAGGTGAATTCGCGCAAGGTTTCCGCGGCCGCGGAAAAACGGTAAGCGAGCAAATCCGCCGTGAGCGACTCAATAAGATTTTTCATTTTTCGCGCGATCCACCGCTCGGCCAGAGTCTCGCTGACAGCCGAACCGTTGTCCGGCGGTTCTGTTTCCCGGCGGACAAGCAGGTAGCGGCCGATATTCCAGAGCTTGTTGACCAGATTGCGGCTGCCCGCGATCTTGTTTTCGTTGACATTCAGGTCATTGCCCGGCGTGCCGCCGCTCACCAGGGCTAAACGGACCGCGTCCGCGCCGTACTTATCCGTCATATCCAAAGGATCAATGACATTGCCCAGCGATTTGCTCATTTTCCGTCCTTGCTCGTCGCGGATCAGGCCGTGCAGATAGACATCGCGGAAAGGGATATCGCCAATCGCGTAAACGGTCATGATAATCATCCGCGCCACCCAGAAAAAAAGGATGTCATAGCCGGTTTCCAAAACCGCGGTCGGATGGAATTTTTTGAAATCCTCGCTATTGATGGAGAGCTGTCCGTCTTTAATGATGATTTCCTCCGGCTGATTAGCCAAAGTGGAAAAAGTCCATAAGCCGGAAGAAAACCAGGTGTCAAGCGTATCCTCGTCTTGTTCCCAGTCCCCGCCCGCGGCCGGCGCGGCCAGGCCGACATAAACCTCATCTGTTTCAAGCGCATAGCGCTCAAGGTGCATATTCAAGGAAAAGCGGCCGTAGGCTTTTTCATCCGGCAGATCGTTCAGCGCGGCGTAAAACATATCCAAAGTGTCGCCGTGCGAAACCACCAGGATTTTTTTTCCTTGGTATTTTTTCTTGGCCTCGCCCAAAAAATCCATCACCCGCGCCTTGAGCTGTCCATAGGTTTCCGCAGTCGGCACGTCAATCCAATAATTTGAGCCGTTCACTTGGAAAGTCTTGATTTCAGGATGGGCTTTGAGGATTTCTTCGGTTTTCAGCCCTTCAAAGCGGCCGTACGAGCGTTCTTTCAAGCGATCGTCTTCAATGATAGGCACCTGGTAAGAATTCAACAGCTTGGCTGTTTCGCTCGTTCTTTTCAGGGGCGAAGTGATGATCAGATCAAACTTCTCATCTCTGATCTTGGCCGCCAATTTGGCCGCGCTCTCCTGGCCGTTGCCGTTTAAAGGGATGTCGGTCTGCCCCTGCATAATCCCGTCCTTATTCCAGTCGGTCTGACCGTGCCGCACCAAGATCAGTTCCACCTTGCCCCGTTTTGAATGCCAGACCGGCACGCGGTGGCCGAACCAAATCTGGCGGGAAATGCACCAATCGCGCAAATTCTCCATCCAATGATAATAATTCTTTCCAAACCTTTCCGGAATGATGCGCACTTGCCCGGATTTAACAACATCCAAAGCGACTTCTTTTAAACTTTTACCTCTCCAAGCTAACTGACGCGCGCGGGCGCTTTTGGATTCAGGCAATTTCTTGTTCACGTCAATAAACCATTGTTTTGAAGGCAGTGGTTCAATGGCCGTGCCGCAACGGTAACAAAGAGAAAGATTGTTTTCTATTGGTTCTTCTTTGATGATCAATCCGCGTTCTTTTAATTTCGCGACGATCAAATCACGGGCCGCGACCGCCGTTAATCCGCTAAATTCGCCAAAACCGGGTCTAATGAGGCCTTCTTCGCCAATCACTTTAATCGCCGGCAAACCGTTTTTTTCCGCTATCTGCCAATCAATCTGGGCATGGGCCGGGGTTACGCCGACCGCGCCGGTGCCGAAAGCGGGATCGATCTGGACGTCGCTGATTATTTTTAAATCAAGATGCCTGCCCAAAAAATCCGCCGATAATTTTTGGCCGACCAATCCTTGATAGCGTTGATCCGCCGGATTGACAGCCACTGCCGTATCGCCCAGCTTGGTTTCCGGCCGGGTGGTGGCGATCGGCCAGGGAAAATTCTCGTCGTATTTGAAAGTGTACAAAATCGCCGGCCGCGATTCGTATTCAACTTCGTCGTCGGCGAGCGTGGAATGGCAGCGGGGACACCAATTGACGATCCGCTCTCCGCGGTAAATGAGGCCGTCGTCGTACATCAATTTGAAAACCGACCGCACGGCCTGGCTGCGAGTCTTATCCAAGGTATAGGCTTCGCGCGACCAATCGCAGGAAGAACCCATTTTCCGAATTTGCCTGGTCATGGTGTCGTGCGAAGCAACGGCGAATTCCTCCACTTTTTTCAAAAAAGCCTCTCGTCCCAATTTGCGCCGGTCCAAACCTTCCGCCTTGAGAAGTTTTTCCACTTTAGTCTGAGTGGCGATGGCGGCATGGTCCGTGCCCGGCAACCAGAGCGTCCTTTCGCCCAAGAGACGGTGGAAGCGGATCAAAATATCTTCAATAGTGAGCATGCTCGCGTGCCCGAGATGCAAAGTGCCGGTTACATTCGGCGGCGGCATGACAATGGCATAAGCCGGCGCATCCGGCCGAACCGGCAATCGGTCAGGATTGAAGAACCCGCTTTCCTCCCAGCGGCGGTAGATTCCTTCTTCATAATCTTTCGGCTCATAGGCCGGAGGCAATGGCTTGTTCATAAAAGATAAAAAATTAACAAGAAATATTTTTTAAAAAAGCAATTGGCCGGATCCTGCAACGAATTATTGTCCGGGGATAATTGCTTAAAAAAAGGTCAAGCCACGAATGGCCCGGGAAAATCAATCCGGCCGTCCGGACTGATGGACGCGCGGCCGCCGACGGGAATCAGCAAAGGACTTTTTTTCACGCCATGGCCGAAATTGCTGATTTTCAGGATATAAAGCGGATCCTTGGCTTTGGCGCGCGCGGTTATGACGGGCTGGAGCAGATAGCGGAAGACGGCATGCGGCGATTCCTGCCCGCCGCCGAAAATGCGGTTCAAGCGCCGGAAATTCATGGCGATTTTCCGGTCGTCAATCCGGCCGATGACCAAGGCGCGGATATTGCGGAAAATGCCTTTTTCATCCATGGCCACGATGACGCGGTGCAAGTCTTCCAAGTCCACTTCAATATCCTCAAAAAACAGGATATACGGCTTCCAAGTCTTGACGCGCATATCCAGGACATTGATCATCTCCAAAAAAGACGAACC
Organism: Candidatus Falkowbacteria bacterium CG23_combo_of_CG06-09_8_20_14_all_49_15; assembly: GCA_002771615.1. Classification (GTDB taxonomy): domain Bacteria; phylum Patescibacteriota; class Patescibacteriia; order Patescibacteriales; family UM-FILTER-48-10; genus UM-FILTER-48-10. The sequence continues at coordinate 10,540 of PCSD01000009.1, read as the reverse complement.
GGTGCCGCCCAAAGCGATGCCCTCAATCTTCCTTTTCGGTTTGTCGCCGAGCCAGCGGCTGGCCGGATCAACAAAGGAGAGTTCCGTGCGCCGCCCCATGATGACGTCAAAAAAAGTCCGGCTGTTATCCGCCTCCAGCAATCCGCAGGTATTGCTATAAATGAAGCCGATGAGTTTCAGTTTTAGATATAGATAATTGACCAGGATGGTGGTGTCGCTAAAGCCGTTCACGACCGGCCGGTTCTTCCGGATTTTCGCCAGATCCTCCTCGGTGAGCTTCCTCACCAGGTCGACACAGCCGGTGCCGCCGTAAATCGGGGCAAGCCAATCCACTTTTTTCCTCGCCCGCCGGAATTTTTCCAGACGCTCTTTTTCCGACGCCGCCAGATAACGGGGGTCAAGTTCGGATTTTTTGACCGGAAAAATCTTAAAATTGATGAATTGCTTTTCCAGGCCGGCGAGCGCTTTCTGGAATGTCTGCCAATCGCTCTTTTCCACCGGTGAAGAAGTGTGGATGAAGTGGACGCGCGACAAGGGCGTAATCTTCTTCGGGCAGAGGGCGCGGTAATCCAAGACGGCGGGCCGCTCCGGCGGACGGGCCAGGTCAATTATGCCCTTAATCCAGATCAGCATGGCGCGGATGGCTTTGTCCAAGGGCAAAGCGCCGACGATTTCCGGCGTCAGGCTGTAGCGCGCGCCCAAACGGAAAAACAAATCGCCCAAGGTGCCGTCATTGATGACCACGAAGCCTTTGCGATCGCTTTTCACTTTAAAGGGTAGACCAGCCTTAATAAAACGGCTTTTATATAAAGGCGCGATTTTTTTTAATTGTACTAGTATGGACCCATAACAATTTAAATCGCCAAAACCGTATTGATAGAAAGCCGGACGCGCGGCTTCGGTTATCTTATCTTCATGCAAATCCAGACAGGCGGTGATCTGCGCCAGCGGCTCCTTGCGTAAAACTTTCGCCATCAATTCATTTTCCCGGGAGAGCGGAATTTTTTTATCAATTGCCCAATGCCAGCGCTTGAATTCCCGGTCCGTGCGGACAAAATCAACCAGTTTGCCATCTGGTAATTCATAGCGGACAAAATCATTGTTCGGCTGTTCGCCGTCAATGTTATAACGTGTTCCCTTTTCAAAGCCGGAAGGGTTGCCAAGGGGAAAGATGATCAGCTTGAGCCGGTTCTTGTGGGCATAATCAACGATTTCTTCAAAATGTTCCAGGATAGACAACGGGCCGGCGCTTTCTTCGCCGTGAATGCCGGCGCGCAAAAGCAGGATGTCGTCTTCCGGGCCGATATCCTTGGATTTGATCTTGATGAGAAAATATCCGCCCGCCTGGTAAGCCAAGGGGTATTCGGACCAAAGCAGATCCGACCGGCGCCGGACTTTTTCTTTCAGCCTGACCTGGTATTCGGCCGCGCTGAACAACGGACGAACGGATGATAATGCGTTATTTTTGTCCATATCATATCAATAAAACCTGGGGAAAATCCTTTCCAGGCCTGCTTATAATTTAACGGAAAGCGGCCCTGATGTCAAATCATTTTGAAAAATACGGACTTGGCGAAATATCGCTTGGTAATTTAAAATATAATTAATTAAAAGACATTTTCCGCGCTTGGCCGTTGGGGGCATTTTGATTTTTAAGGTCAAAATCTTTTTAATCAGACTGAACAAAGAAAACCTTAAAAACCTTTTTCTGATCGGCATCGCGGAAATGCTCGTGTTGGCCGGCTGGACGAAAATGGTGGCGGACGCACGCGTCTTGATGAGCGGCCTGGTCACGATCGTCAATATCTTCATCTGGTACTATGCGCTCTCCCGCGTGGCCACCAAGCTCGGCGATTGGCGCCTGGTCCTGCTCTACGCGCTCGGTTGCGCCCTGGGCACGGCGCTGAGCACTTGGCTGGCCAGCCGGAAGCGTCCGGCTGGAAAACAGCCGAAAACCGTATGACCAACAACGGCCCTTTTCCGCCCGGCTCGGCTGGCGTCCGAAAGACATAACCGCTTTAGCGCTCGCGCGATAGCGGTTTTTGTTTTTACATGGTCTCATGGGTCCGGGCGCAAAAACCAAGCGCCGCCGGACTTGACAAAACTGCTTGACAACGGAAATTTTATTATATAAAGTAGCAATGTTATAAATCTCAAACAGCGCAAAAAAACTTCCGACTATGCTTTCGCAAAGCCAGCAAATTTTTGAACGGATCAAAAAATCCGGCCGGATTCTGATTTCTTTCGGCCGCAATTGGGACAGCGACGCGCTGGCTTCGGCGCTGGCGCTTTATCTTTTTCTGCGCCAGCTCGGCAAAAATGTCACCCTGACGGCGGAAAAAAAGCTGAACGCGGAAAAACTTTGCGCTTTTCTGCCGTCTTGCAACGCCATTGAAAATACCATCAAAAACCGGCGGCAATTCGTCATCTCCTTGAAGACCGACAAAGCCAAAGTCGGGCAAGTGAAGTACGTCAAGAATGACAACGCCCTGGATTTCATCATCACGCCCAAGGAAGGCTTTTTTTCCCCGACCGATGTTTCCGCCCGCGCCGGCGATTACGGATATGACTTGATCATCATTGCCGGCACGCCGGACATTGAGGCCTTGGGCGGCATTTATACGGCTAATCCGGAATTTTTCTACCAAGTGCCGGTTGTGAATATTGACTGCCATTCAGCCAATGAAGAATACGGCCAGATCAACCTGGTGGATATCACGGCCGTCGCGACGGCGGAAATCGTCTTCAACCTGCTCTGCGACTATGACCGGTCCGTGATTGACGAAGATATCGCCACTTGCCTGCTCTTCGGCTTGATCGCGGAAACTCGCAACTTCAAAACCCAGAATATCACGCCCCAATCCCTGTCCGTGGCCTCGCAATTGATGGCGATGGGCGGCCGGCGCGAGGAGATCGCCAACCGTTTGTACCGTTCGCGTCCGCTCGCCGTGCTAAAACTCTGGGGCCGGATCCTCGCCCGTCTAAACGAAGCAGTTTCCGGCAAATTGGTCTGGTCCGTTCTGACCCGCGCCGATTTTGAAAAAACCGGCGCCGGCGAAGATGACATCGCGGAAGCGATTGACGAGCTGATCATCAGCCTGCCGGAAGCCAAAACTGTGATTATTTTTTATGAGACCGCGTCCGCCGAAAGCACGCAAATGATCATCAGCGCCGTCAAAAACATCAATGTCCTGATGCTGGCCAAGGAATACGCCCCAATCGGATCCGCCAGCCTGGCTACGGCCGGTTCTCCCCTGCCCCTGGCGGAAGCGGAAAAGGAAGTGATTGCCGCCATCAAGGATAAGATGGAAAAAATGCCGATCTAATCCTGGTCCGATTTTACAATATGAAAAAGCCGCGTAGGCGGCTTTTTTGATTTGAAAAATTGTGCGCTTTGTTTGAAAATACGCGGACCTTTTTTGAGCGAAACAAACAAAACTTAGTCAAACAAAAATAAATAATATAAGAAACACCCCAAAGGTGTCGCTTCGCTAACTTATAGAAAAAATATTTTCACACCCAACCGCGCTTTACGCCGCTACCTGATTTCGTCCGATCAAACTGGCCAGCCGGCGCTATACCCAAAAAATTCGCTGACAAAATGCGCTTATGCCAATACCATTAGTATTGTTAGTTTGCACTCTGTAAGTCGGTTTATTATCAACGAATATAGTATAACCCACATTAGTCATTTTATCTTTTCTAACTTCAATATTTTTTATCAACTTCAAATTTTTTTCAACCGGTTTATAAATTATCACATCAATAGAATTCACTATAATCACATACAAATTATCGTCGTTGCAATCAGTAATAAAATTCAAAAAATCAATTTTCTGATTTAGAAAAAGAGAGTTGAAACTTTTATAGCATAATTCATTTAGAACGATTTGATATTTCTTGCCGCTATCTGTAGCCCATTTTAATAATTTTTGATTTCTCTGTACTTTCTTTTTAATTTGATCTTGCGAAGAAGTAAAATCATTTAAATAATTTCTTAATTCTTCCCACATTTTTTTGTAATCATTTGAAAAATCGACTCCCAAATATTTTTTAATTTGTCGTGCCCCAAGATTTTTTAATGTTCCGATGCCGGTATTAGCTATTGATTTTATGGAAAATCTTGTTTTCAACCTGCTGATATGTTCAGCATCAACATCTGAAGTAGTCTCAATTAATAAGTTTCTACCTACCCAAATAACATTTATTACTTTCCCTTTTTGATTTATCTCATAATCTAAAATTTCCTTAATTTTCGGCTGAATTTTTATAAAATTGTCATTTTGTAATTTCAATCGCGCCGTGCCACTTGGCAAAGATAGTATTTTGTTGGAGAGTTCTGCCAAATCTTTGCTATAAGAAAAAGTAATGTTATACAAATGACAAATATACTGGCAAACCAATAATTCAAAATAATCTGCCTGTGCCCTATTCGATTTTACTTTTCTATTTTTCATAATTAAATATATTTATTAACAATCCGGTCTATCTGTTTTTGTTCGACAGAAAAATCATAATTTAAGCTATTTTTCTTTTGTTCAATTATTTTCTTAGCAGTTTTAGCAATCTGTTTAATGTCCTTGCTATCAAAATTAAAAAATGGCAATTTTTTTATGTCTCTGATTTGAATAGAATTTGTGTGATTTAAAATTTTAATAATTTTATTATACGCTTCGCTATTAAGTATGCCGACAAAAAATTCCGGTGGATATTTTGCCGGCTCTTTTGGAAAAAAACACATAGCTTTGTTGCTTTCCCATAATGCGCCAACAGTCGCCAACCTCGCTGATAATGTGGAACAAATGCCAGAAATTAAAAATCCTTGCCTTTCGTCATTTAAATTATAATTTTTAGGCATTTTATAATTCTTAATTGTTTCGTTGTCCCACTTAATGCAGTACTCTGCTGGCAAATAATATTTTGTGTCCCCGCCTTTTTTGTGATAAAATTTCCAACTGCTTTTTTTGACTTCATCAATTGGCACAATTTTTCTTACTCCATTTTTGGCGTATCTTACGCCTTCATAATCAACTATTCCTAAAAATTTTTCGTTGTCGGTGGTATGCATTCCCAATCCACCATCAACAAAATCAACCAATTTCGCAACCTTTTTAATTTTTTCGATCAATTTCCCATTGCCGTTAAAATCAAAAACATAATCTGGATAACAAAAAATTTTATTTTGTTTAACAGAATGTTTTCGGCCGACGAAATTTCCTACTTCCAAACCGCGACAATCATTAAAAATAATATCGTCATTATCGGTAGGCCTTTTATTAATCAAGTTGATAATACAGGTATTTACTAATACGCCAGTGTCTTTGAATAAATTATGCGGACATAATGTAATATTTTTTATAAAAAAATTTTTCAATAGGTATTTTCTTAACTTTTTGTGAATGCCTAAGGTCAGATAGGTATCGCTCGTAATAAAACATAATTGCCCTTCGTCTTCTAATAAATGGCAACAAAGATAAATAAAAAGAGCATAAGTTTCATTTACTCCGATTTCATCATAAAATTTTTTTAATTCCTTTTTATTTTTTTTAATATAACTGCTCTGTTTATTTAAGTATGGTGGATTACCGATAATATGCGAAAATTTATTTATCTTATTAAATAAATCGTCTTTTTGGAAAGTTGTTTTTAGTAATGTGTCTTTGAGTTCAAATTTGACACCAAATTTTTCAATATAATTTTTAATTTCTGGGTTTATATCCCACAGGTTTATTTGATTGGGTTTCAATATTTTTTTTTCTAAAATTGCCGACACAAAAGCGCCGTCTCCGCCACAGGGCTCCAGTAATTTACTTTTGCCGTTAAATCCCGATAACAAGCCGAGCATATAATTTACAGCTTGTTTCGGAGTATAAAATGCGCCTAATTCTTTTTTATTCATAATTTCATTTTCGGTGCGCCAGGATGGACTTGAACCATCGACCCCAGGCTTATAAGGCCTGTGCTCTAACCAGCTGAGCTACTGGCGCCTTTGGCTGATTTACATAATATCATTGTCCGGCTTGAATTTCAAGCTTGGCCTGGTCCGGCCAGGACCGTCCGGATCGCGGATAAAAAACCAAATAAAAAAAACGTTTAGCCGGGCGGCTAAACGTTGTTAGTTGTTGAAATTTACGCGCGGCCGGCGTGTCGGCCGATGTTGTGCGAGTTGTTGCGCGTCATGATGGCAACAATCGCTCCCCTGATCGCCAGCTTTTCTAAATTCGCCAGCCTTTCTTTGGGATCAATCTCCCTATTTTTCATGATACTCCTCCAAATAGGGAAAAATCTTTTCCCCATAATTTTCGGCGATGATGCCCAGATAGCGGTCATCGCCGGTGATAAGGTGCAAAGCGTACCAAATCCGGGCGGTCGGATTGCGCTTGGCCATCCATTCGGCCAAAGCAATAGCCTGGCGCTTGCCTTCCTGAAGATTGATCAGGAAAGGCAGGAGCGCGCCGGCGGCCAACATGGTGCCCGGGCAGACCATCTCGGCCGCGGCCAGAAATTTTCTCTTGTCCATTTCCTCGTCTTCCAGCCAATGGCGGGAAACAAGCCAGGAGCTCGCGACCAAATTCCAGACCGGACGGATCAGCACCCGGGGGTGCCGGATCGGCTCGTGGAGAACCGTTTCCAGGGGGGCATACTGCCGCCCCTGGAAATATAGGACCGCGTGCGGCTCTTCATATAACAAGAGCTCGCGCCAGAAGCTGGGATCGTCGGCTAGAGACGGATCCACCTTCAACATAGCCAACAGCCGATTCCGCAAACCGTCCTCCCAGACTTCAGCGCCGAAAACCTTAATGCCCGGGAAATGCTTTTCCGCCACGGCCGCGGCCAAAGCCAGCCGGCCCAGACAGCTTTTTTGGTTCAGCTCAAGATTGTTGACCACAACCTCTTGCTGGTCCAAAGGCCCGCTAACGCTTTCCGGCTGCAGGCCGAAATTCAGACTGCGGAAGGTTTTGATCAGGCTTGAGGGATCAAGTTCATAACTAACCTTGTCCAGATCCACCCATTCCTTCACCCAGGCGACCAGGGCATGGACATGCTTCAACTCCCTGGCCAGCCAAACGTTTCTGGCCATAAGCTGACGATGCTGTCCGTCCGTGCTGATAAAAGAGTCATAAACAACTTCTTCGCCATCCGGCCAAGAATTTGTTTTCCCATTTTCCGAAGAGGCAACCAGGGCAACGCCGCCGTCTTCGCCCATTACGTAAGCGCAGGGGACATCATCCCCTTCACCTACTCCACAATCATTGAACGCATGTGTGCGTTCCTGACAAATCGTTTTGTAAAGAATACCTCTCTTTTTCATTTTTTCCTCCTTATTTGTTTTGATTTTTAAATAATTTTTTAAAAAAATTAACCCGCGTATAGCAATATCAAAATATAATGATTGGGACATTGCTACAGATATTATTTTCCTGGAATAAAGCTATAATATAAAATGAAAAAAAAGTCAAGATGGCTTGCTATTAAAGGATTGCTGTATTATAATATATTTGATATTTTAATTTATCCACTCTTAAAATAAATATTTATGCGAAAACTATTTAAACGATTTTCCGGTTTAGCCGGTCGCGCCCAATCCGACCCGCTTGACGAATCGGCCAGCGAAGAGATCAGCGCCATCCAAGCTTTGGCTGAAGCTGAAGCTGGCGGCCAGGACGACAATGGCAACGAGGCCGCGGACGACGACGGTGCAGACGAAGACACGGACGCGGAAGACGCCGCGGACGACGACGGTGAAGAAGAAAACGGAGAAAACGGCTGGATTCCGGCCGAAGACGAAGAGGGCCAGCTTTCCATTGATGTCTACCAGACCAATGAAGCGATCGTGGTGAAATCCACCATTGCCGGCGTAAAACCTGAGGATATTGACATCTCCATCAACAATGACATGCTCACCATCCGGGGAAAAAGGATGGAACAAAACGAAATCCCGGAAGAGAGCTATCTTTATAAAGAATGCTATTGGGGATCCTTCTCCCGCTCCATCATCCTGCCTGTGGAAATTGTCAATGAAAGGATTGAAGCGATCCTGGAAAACGGCGTCCTGACCGTCATCCTGCCCAAGGCGAAAGTGGCCAAACCCATTTCCATCCGGGTTCGGGAACGATGATAAAAATTATGGAAATCCTAGCGATCCTTGACCGGCGCGAGGGCAGTTTCGCCGTCCTCATCCTGCCGGATAAAAATTCCGTTTCCTGGCCCCTGGCCTGGCTGCCGCCGGATAGCCGCGAAGGCGAAATTTTCACGATTACAATCGCGCGCCAAGGAGAAGAAGAGGAAGAGAAACGTCGGCAGTCGGCCAAAGACATACTGAATGAAATCCTCAGCCGTGAATAAGCGGAATTTGCTCATGACTATATGTCTTTTTGGAAAGAACAAAAAACGCGCCGCTCCTGGCTCATTGCGGCTATCGCCGTTTTTTTAACCACGGCCGGTATCGCCGTTTTTTTGTACTTATCCTGGCAGTCTTATTACCGGCAAAAAATCTACCCCAACGTAACGGCCGGCGGCCTCCGGCTGGGCGGCTTGGGGCGGGAACAGGCGGAAAAAATCTTGCAGGAAAAAATCGCCGTCTATTACCAAAACGGCCTGGTTTTTTATTACGGCGAAACAGCGGTGGTCATCCGGCCGGCCGTCGCCTCCGCGGAAAGCGACCTGGCCTACCAGCTTATTGATTTCCAGCCGGAAGCGACCGTGGCCGCCGCCTGGCAAATCGGACGCTCCGGCCGCTTTTGGAACGATTTAGCCTTCCTGTTTTTAAGCCTGCGCCGGGAAAGCGCAGTCTGGATCGCCTACGAAGCGAGAGACAAAGAAATTGAAAAAATCCTCCGCGATAACCTGGCCGGCCGGGAAGAACCGGCTGTTGATGCCGCCCTGGTTTTTGAAAAAAACCGCTATCTGATCAGTCCGGAAAAAGACGGTGTGGTCCTGGATTACGAACAAACGCTCGCGGATTTCAGAAACCGCCTTGACCATCTGAGCCAGGAGCCGATCTTGATCGCGGCCAAACGCGACCAGCCCCGCCTGACCCAAGCCGCCTGCGCCGGATTGGAGAAAGAAGCGGAAAACATGCTGGCCGCCGCGCCCATCCGCCTGCTCGCGGCCGACCATCAATTCACTATCGCCAAAAAGGAGTTATCCGGCCTGATCGTGCTCAGGCCATTAGCCGACCGTTTCGGACAAATTTCGCCGGCCATCGGTTTGGATCCGGACAACGCCGGCCGGATCTTGCGGGAAAGGATTTCCCCCCAAGTAAACCAAGAGCCGGTGGATGCCAAATTCACGGTCGCGGACGGCAAAGTTTCGGAATTCCAGCAAAGCCACGACGGTTCGGTGCTGGATATTGACGCGAGTTTCTCTGTTTGGGAAAAGGCCTTGCGCGCCGGCACAAGCAGTGTGCCGCTGGCCATGCGGACGGTCAGAAGCGAGATCAGCGCCGCCGACGTCAACAGTTTGGGGATCAAGGAGGTCATCGGCATCGGACATTCCAATTTTTCCGGCTCGCCCGCTAACCGCCGCCACAACATCAAGACCGGTGCGGACGCCTTGCACGGCCTCTTGATTAAACCGGCAGAAACATTTTCCCTGGTCGCGGCCTTGGGCGAGATTGACGGTGCCAGCGGCTATCTGCCCGAACTGGTCATTAAAGGCAACAAAACCACGCCGGAATTCGGCGGCGGACTCTGCCAGATCGGCACCACCATGTTCCGCGCCGCCTTGGACACCGGCTTGCCGATCACGGAGCGCCGCAACCACTCCTACCGGGTTTCATACTACGAACCGGCCGGGACGGACGCGACCATCTATTCGCCCAAACCGGATTTCCGCTTTGAGAACGATACCGGCCATTACCTGCTCATCCAATCACGGCTGGAAGGCAATGATTTGTATTTTGATATCTGGGGCACGCCGGACGGCCGGATCGCTACGCGCACGCGGCCGACCATCTTTAATATCGTCAAACCCGGCCCGACCGTTTACATTGAAACTTTGGATCTGAAACCGGGCGAAAAAAAATGCACGGAAAAAGCGCATAACGGAGCAGACGCGTATTTTGACTATTCAGTTTTATATCCGGATGGCACAAACAAAGAGGAAAGGATCAAATCACATTATATGCCCTGGCGCGAAGTCTGCCTGCTCGGAGTGGAGGAATTGTCCGCGCCGGCCGGTCCGGAAGAGGCCAGCGCCAGCACAAGCGTGCCGCTGCTGGATTGAGAATAAAATTAGAAAAACAAACAAATTCTTGTAACAAAAAAGACGTCTAAAGCGGGACGCCTAAAGATTTACACTTGGAAAAAATTAGTCCTAGAACCAAATTAATCCAAGAAGTAAGATCCCCATGCTTGTCGAGGCGGCCCGTTTAAGACATCCTTTTCAAGTTTCTTTCTTGCTCTTGAGAAACGATTTATTATACTATCACAATCCACCGGACTTGTCAAGATAATTTACCCTTGTGTAAAAGTTTTATAGAAATGTCCTATTTGGCGTTTTTTAGAAATGTCCTATTTAGTTAATGTGTAAAAACAAC
>PCSD01000079.1 GCA_002771615.1 Candidatus Falkowbacteria bacterium CG23_combo_of_CG06-09_8_20_14_all_49_15 | reverse complement strand
AGCCAGATTTAACCACCGGGAAATAGTCAGTAACCCCACATTATTATTAGCTTATTTAATTAACCCTGTTCCAACTGATTGACATAACAAGTCCGCTCACCTTGCCAGATCGCCCGGATGATGTTATGGTGAGATTTATAATTAAACGGCAATAATAATTTTATTGATCAATATGGCGCAAAAATGCGATCAGTGCGGACGCGGCGCGACCAAAGGCGCGACCCGCTCCCATTCCAACATTAAAACTTTAAAGAGGCAAAAAATTAATCTGCAGAATCGAACCGTGGACGGGAAAAAATTGAAAATCTGCACCCGTTGCCTGAAAACCCAGAAAAAGAAATAAGCAGACTCTCAAAAAAAACCGGCTTTCCGCCGGTTTTTTTATCGGTACCGGAGACTGGAAACTTTTTTTCCTGCCTTTTTTAATTTTTTTTTGCGCGCCACTTTCTTTTTTTTATACATAAGGGAAAAATCATCTACGGATTTATAAATAATATAATAGCAAAACGATTAAGCCCAAGACCAATAGCATGACGGAAAATATTTTCAAAAAAGTCAGGCCGATTTTATCTGGATCAACTAACATAGTAAGAATAAATTCAAAAATCCGGAAAAAGGCCATGACGGCCAAGCGGCCAAAATGGCCGGCGCCGCAACCGGGCGATCTGTCTATTCTTCCTCCTCGGGAATTCCGGCCAGCTTTTCCTGCACCACCCGCACCACGTCTTCCAAGCGCCAGTCGGTCTTGACTAAAAAATCATAAACTCCGACTTTCGCCGCCTCCGCGACCAAAGAGGCGTCATTCATGTTCGTCAGGAAAATGGCTTTCGCGTCGTGCCCCCATTTGTCTTCCCGTAATTTCTTCATCATGGACATGCCGTCCATTTTGGGCATAACCAGGTCCAAAAGGATCAAATCCGGTTTTTCCCGGAGCGCCGCATTAAAACCTTCTTCGCCGTTAACGGCGGTAAAAACTGACAGATTTTCCTTCTTGAACTTTTCGCTCAAGGCGGTCAGCATAGCGGCTTCATCCTCAACGATGAGTAATTTTCTTGTTTGTGGCATATTGGTCGTTTATTATTATAGCAAAAAATAAATTCTTGACAATGCCCGCCATTATTTCTGGCTGAAGCTGGTCAATTTTTTCGGACCGATTTTCTTGATCATGCCTCGCAAAGGAATGGTGATGTAAAAAGTCGTGCCGGATCCGCCGCCGGCGGCCGGATTCTTGCCCGCCCTTTGCTTTTCCACGAAAAAATGCAGATTCGGGGATTCAAACCAAATTTTTCCGCCCGATTGTTCAATGACCGCTTTGGCGATATAAAGACCAAGGCCCGTGCCGATTGATTCAATGGCTTTGACGTTGTCCGCGCGGAAAAGCTTGGTGAAAATCATCGGCTGTTGCTCCTTGGGAATACCGCAACCGTTGTCCGCGACAATGATCATGGCTTTGTCTTCCACCGGTTTGACGATTACCCGGATGATGCCTTTTTCGCCGGTGTATTTGGTCGCGTTGGAAATCAAATTTTGCAGAACGATCTTCATTAAACGGCTATCCAGATTGATAATCGGCAAAGGAGAAAAATATTTTTCCAAACGGATTGACTTTTTTTCCATCTCCGTCGCGAACAAGCCGGCCGCCTCGTCCGCCAATTTGATCAGGTCCACCGGTTCCGGCTCAATGGAAAAAGTCCCCAAATCAATACGGGAAACATCCAAGAGCGCGTTGACCAGCTCAATCAGCCTTTCGTTGGAAAAATAGACTTGGGAAAGAAATTTTTTCTGTTCGTCTGTCAAAGGCCCGGCATCGCCGTTCAAAAGAAAATCAACATACCATTTGACAATCGCCAGCGGGGTGCGGAGTTGATGCGAAGCCAGCGCGACAAAATCGGTTTTAGCTTGATCAATCTCACGGTTCAAAGAAACGTCCAGGGCGATATTCGTCTGCAGGCGGGTAATCAGATCGTTTAAAGCGTTGGTCAGCTGGCTGATCTCGTCCTGGCCGCGGACAATCAGTTTCTTATTAAGATTGCCGGCCGCGATCTCTTCAATTTTCAAAGTCAAATTCGTAACTTGCCGGGAAAAATGGCGGCCGAAAAAATAAGCGGCCGCGAAAGATAGGCTGTAAGAGATATAACTGAAAATCAAAAATTCCTGCGGATTAACGGTGACAAAAAAATATAAGAAAGCCAAAATCGCGGTGGCGAAAAAAATCACGATCAAAAGGATTTTATCCGATAGCTTTGTGCCAAAAAAATAGCGGCGGGAAAATTGTTTGCGGGCAATTTTCTTTTCCCGGCTGGTCGAAGTAGAATGATTATTATCCTTTTGGTCCGGCTTGGTCATAATTTGGTCTGAAAACCGCCTCAAGGAAGACGGTAAAATTATTGAATTAATCTGATGTTGATTATAACACAAAAAATACAATTAGAAAACTTGTAGTCTTGTCTCACGCAAGATGAGCCTGAACTAACTCTTTGTTTCTCACGCAAGATGAGCCTATGGGGGTTAAAAT
>PCSD01000090.1 GCA_002771615.1 Candidatus Falkowbacteria bacterium CG23_combo_of_CG06-09_8_20_14_all_49_15 | reverse complement strand
TGATCACCGAATTAGGTAGCTTGGAATTTTTTAACAACTTGGGCATATATATAACAGTAAATTAGTTTACTGTTCTATACAAGCCCCTAAATTTAATATTAATTCGTAGATTAGTATTCGGGGATACGGATTATATTCAATAAATCCGCGCCAAGACTAAAATTCTACAATAACTATATATGGATTTGTCCCAACTGACAGTCAAAGAAGCCAGCGAGAAGTTGGCGCAACGGGAAATCAGCGCCGTGGATCTGGCCAAAGCTTGTTTGGCCAGGATCGCCGCCTTGAACGGAGGTTTGAACGCCTATTTGACCGTGGCCAAAGAAGAGGCGCTGGCCGAGGCGCGCGCAGCGGATCAACGCCGGCAGGCCGGAGAGGCCGGCCCTTTGCTCGGCATTCCGTACGCGGCCAAAGACAATATCCTGACCAAAGGCGTGCGCACGACCGCCGCTTCCAAGATGCTGGAGAATTATATCGCGCCTTACGATGCCACCATCATCAAAAAATTGCGGCAAGCCGGAGCCGTGCTTTTGGGCAAGACGAATCTGGATGAATTCGCCCACGGCGCGTCCACGGAAAATTCCGCTTTCGGCCCGACCAAAAATCCCTGGGACGCCCAGCGCGTGCCGGGCGGCTCATCCGGCGGCTCGGCGGCCGCGGTCGCGGCGGATATGTGCCTGTTCGCCTTGGGCACGGACACCGGCGGCTCCATCCGCCATCCGGCCGCGTATTGCGGCGTGGTCGGTTTGAAGCCGACTTACGGGCGCGCCAGCCGTTTTGGCCTGATCGCCATGACTTCTTCCACGGACGTGCCCGGCCCGATCGCCAAAACCGCCGCGGACGCCGAAGCAATCATGCGCGTCTTGAGCGGCGTGGACAAGCAAGACGCCACCACCTATGATTTTGGCATTGAAACAGACAGCGCGCGGCAAGATTTTCAAAACGTCAAGATCGGTCTGACGCCGGAATTTTTTACGGACGGCATCCAGCCGGCCGTCAAAGAAGCGGTCTTGGCCGTATTAAATTTAATGAAAGAGCAGGGTGCTCAAGAGCAAGCGGTCAGTTTGCCGCACACCAAATACGCCATCGCCGCCTATTATCTAATTACGCCTTCGGAAATCAGTTCAAATTTGAGCCGTTTTGACGGCATCAAATACGGCCGGGCCGAAAGCGGCGGGGAAAATCTTTTTGACCTGTATGCCGCCAGCCGCGGCGCCGGCTTCGGACCGGAAGTCAAGCGCCGGATCATGCTCGGGACCTTCGCTTTGTCCGCCGGCTATTACGACGCGTATTATCTCAAGGCGCAAAAGGCGCGGACCGTGATTGCGCGGGAATTAAATGAGGCTCTGGCCAAAGCGGATTTCATCCTCACGCCGGCCACGCCGCATCCGGCTTTCCGGATCGGGGAAAAGACGGATCCGGTCAGCATGTATCTGGAAGATGTTTTCATGTCCAGCGCTTCCTTGGCCGGTTTGCCCGCGCTGGTCCTGCCGGCCGGTTTTGTGGACGGTTTGCCGGTTGCTTGCCAGCTGATCGGCCGCCGCGGCGCGGATTATGATTTGCTCCGTTTCGGGGAGATTTATGGAAATTTGACGAACTGGCGGCAGACTCGTCCAAAACTATAATTTGTGATTTTTTGTAATTTATGAAAAACAAAGATTCCTTGCTTGTGTTTTTGGTGCTGGCCGCGGTCGTCGCGACCGGCGCCGGACTTTTTTTTCTTTTGCACAACGGTCGTTTGGATGATAATGATTTTATGGTTTTTGATCGCACGGATCCGCTCCGGAATTCCGGAGCGGCGGAAATAATCAACACAGCGCAAAACAAGCCGGCTGATTGGCAGATCCCGTCGGATTTGCCCAAGGCGCCGGCTGTGCCGCCGCCCATTAAAACCCAAGAAAATGTCAGCGGCCCGAATAAAGCCGTCGCGCAAATGATTATTTATGATAATTTGGCCGAACCGTTTGCGTTGGATTTTGCCCGTTCCTGGCAGAAAGCCCAGGAAGAGTTCGGCGAGCAAATAAACCTTGTTTTCCGCCCGTATTTTGAAAATAATGACGAAGAAGCCCTGATTGGCGCCTTGGCCCTGGCCTGCGCGGCCGCTGAACGAAAAAATTGGGAAATGTTGCCCGCCCTGCTGTCGGCCAAGCAGAGCGGACCGTTAACTCTTGACAAGGCCGGTCAAATCGGCCAAGATTTGAAATTGTCCAAGGCTTTTCCAACCTGTTTACAGGACACAGGAACCAAACAGCAAGTTTTGGCTGAAGTTGGAGAAGCGCGGTCCGCTTGGGTGACTGGCGCGCCCACTTTTTTCTTGAATGGGAAAATATATGTCGGCGCCTATCCGTACGAAGATTTTACCAGGAGTGACGGCACCAGGGAAAAGGGCCTGAAAAATTTGCTTGAAGCGGTTTTAGCCGAGGCCCAAACCAGTTGATCAGCAAAGGTTTGGGATGAAAATTTAGCTATTGGTAGGATGGCCGAGCGGTCGAAGGCGCTTGCTTGGAGAGCAAGTGTGGCAGAAATGTCACCCAGGGTTCGAATCCCTGTCCTACCGCCAATTTTCAAAATTCGGATTTTGGGCGATTGTTGCCTCGCCCTCGCTTCGCTCG
>PCSD01000116.1 GCA_002771615.1 Candidatus Falkowbacteria bacterium CG23_combo_of_CG06-09_8_20_14_all_49_15 | reverse complement strand
TAACCCCCATAGGCTCATCTTGCGTGAGAAACAAAGAGTTAGTTCAGGCTCATCTTGCGTGAGACAAGACTGTTCCTTGACATATTTTTCTGAATAGTTTATTATTTAAGCAGTAAATTACTGCCTGCGGGCGGTTTTTAATTACCATAATAGGCCTATGTCCAAATTAACGAATTATATCCGGGAATCGGTCCTGGAAATGAAAAAAGTTACCTGGCCGACCAAAAAAGAGGTTTATAATTTCACCCTGCTGGTCATTGTGATCAGCTTGGCGGTTTCCGCTTTTCTGGGCGGATTGGACGCGCTTTTCAATTATCTCCTTAAAATTATCACGACCTATTAAAAAAGCGCCAAAAAAATTATTTTTTGGCGAGCAACGGCTCAGCTTAGCCGTTTCAAAAGTTCTATGTCAAAACAGACTCTCAACCAGGGGCGCCGCTGGTATGTCATCCACACCTATTCCGGCTACGAGGAAAACGTCGCCCACAACTTGAAGCAGAGGATTGAATCAATGGATATGGAAGATAAAATCTTCAATATCCTCGTACCGACCGAGAAAAAAATCCGGATCAAAAACGGCAAGAGGAAAATTGTGGAGGAAAAAATTTTCCCTGGCTACATTATGGTGGAAATGCTGGTGACGGACGCTTCCTGGTATGTCGTGCGGAACACGCCGAATGTGACCGGCTTCATCGGCATCGGCACAACGCCGACGCCGATCAGCGAAAAAGAAGTCAAGGATCTGCAGAAAAGAATGGGCGTGGAAGAGCCGAAATTCAAAATTGACGTTTCCATTGATTCGCCGGTGCGAATCGTTGACGGACCTTTCAAAAATTTGGAAGGAAAAGTAACGAATATTGACGAGGCTAAGGGAAAAATCAAAGTCCTGGTTTCCATGTTCGGCCGGGAAACACCGGTGGAGCTGGATTTCCTGCAGATCAAAAAAATCTAATTTGACTAATAAATAAGCATACCATAAATAATATGGCGAAAATCAAAAAAATCACCGCGAAAATAAAACTGCAGATCGCGGCCGGCCAAGCCACGCCGGCGCCGCCGGTCGGCCCGGCCCTGGGCCAGCACGGCTTGAACATTCAGGAGTTCTGCACGAAATTCAACGAAAAAACGCGCGGACAAATGGGCGATATTATTCCCGTGGAAATCACGGCCTATGAGGACCGGAAATTTGATTTTATCCTAAAAACGCCGCCGGCCGCGGAATTGATCAAAAAAGCGGCCGGAATCAGCAAGGGCTCGAGCAAACCCTTGCAGGAAAAAGTCGGTTCAATCACGAGTGCGCAGCTCCAAGAAATCGCCCAGAAAAAAATGCCCGACCTGAATGCCCATGACCTCGATCAAGCGAAAAAAATTATTGCCGGCACAGCCCGGCAAATGGGTGTGGAAATCAAAAAATAAAAACGAAGGAGGGGGTAAAATGAAAAAAGTTTTTTTTGCCGTTTATTCTTTTCTGTCTCTGGCCGTCATCTTCCTATCTTGGAAGGTGGCCGATGATTTTTTCCCCGCCAACTTGTCCATGCGGATTAGCGTGCCAATTCTCGCCACCACCTTGATCATCATATTTACAGTGGCAATAAAAAGCACGACAGCCAAATGGCCCTGGGAAATAAAGCCCGGGGAATGGAAATTTTACTTTTAACGCCAAAAAAGAGAGCGGACTCCAAACGCTCTCTTCCTGATTTTGATTAAAAAAATAATTTGTGGGAGTTAGGCGCGCGCTTAACGCCCGCCGGCGCGCTTAGCGCCGGTTTACCACGAAAAATATGTCCAAGGAAAAAAAAGACATCGCGAAGAAAGAAACCAGCCCCGAGCAAGCCGCTTTTGACAAAAAAACCGCTTATCCAATCGCGGAAGCGATCAAGATCGCCCAAAGCCTGTCAAAAACCAAATTTGACGCGGCCGTGGAAGTGCATTTCCGTCTCGGCATTGATCCGAAAAAAGGCGAACAGCAAGTCCGGGGCGCGGCCAGCCTGCCGCACGGCACCGGCAAGACCATCCGCATCGCGGCCTTTGTCACGCCGGGTCAAGAAGCGGCGGCCAAAGAAGCGGGCGCGGACCTGGCCGGCGGAGACGAGCTGATCGCGGAAATAAAAAAGACGGAAAAAACCGACTTCGCGGTCGCGGTCGCCGAACCGGAAATGATGAAAAAACTCGCGCCAATCGCCAAAATTCTCGGCACCCGCGGCTTGATGCCCTCGCCCAAGAACCAAACGGTCAGCCCGGATCCGGCCAATGTGGTCGCGGAATTGAAAAGGGGGAAAATAAATTTTAAAAGCGACGATACGGGAAATGTGCATGCCGCGATCGGCAAAGTATCGTTCGCGCCGGAAAAATTAGGGGAAAATTTCCAAGTTTTGCTGGAACAGATAAAAAAAGCCAAACCTTCCTCGTCTAAAGGGCTTTACCTGAAAAATGCCACCCTTTCCACCTCCATGGGGCCGGGCATAAAGATCGCCCTATAATCTTTCTCCGCAAGAAAGCGCTAACCAGGCGCTTTTTTGCTGGCTTTTTCAGCCATGTGAAAATTTTATGATAATGTCCTACTAGCGTTGTTATATAAATAAGTTGGAACAGATTCGGTATAATGATAGAGTCCAATCTAATCATTAACCTA
>PCSD01000028.1 GCA_002771615.1 Candidatus Falkowbacteria bacterium CG23_combo_of_CG06-09_8_20_14_all_49_15 | reverse complement strand
TAACAAAAGTGTCCAAGTAGGACATTTCTATAAAACGCCAAATAGGACATTTCTATAAAACTTTTACAGGGTCTTTTGGCAGTTGACTAATCGGAAGAGATAATGTAAAGTTAAATAAATATTTAATCGTAAAAATAAGCAGACCATGAATATCACGGAATTAGCCAGACGGCTGAAAATCACGCCCCAGGAGCTCTTGGACGCTCTGCCCTTGCTCGGCTTTGACATTGGCCGGCGGGCGATTAAGATCAACTTCCAAACGGCTAATCGGATTATTCGTGAATGGCCGGTTTTGAAACAGAAACTGGAAAATCTCCGCTCCAGCGCGGCGCTTGATAAAAATTCATCGGTCGCCGTGAGCGCGGGAGAAAAGAAAACGGTCATCATCAAAACTCGTCTGACCGTTCGGGAATTCGCGGCCGCGGCTGAGCGGCCGGTTAATGTGGTTTTAAAGGAATTGATCAAGAACGGGGTTTTTGCTTCCATTAATGAAATGATTGATTTTGACACGGCCTGGCTGATCGGATCTGACCTCGGGCTGGAAGTGAAAAAAGACGAATCCGCCACTGGGCCGGCGGAAGAGAACGGGCTGGCGATGGGAACGATTATAGCCGAGGAAAAAGCGATTGATTTGGTCGCTCGTCCGCCGGTCGTGGTGGTGATGGGACACGTGGATCACGGCAAGACCAAGCTTCTGGATACAATCCGCCGCGCGAATGTGATTGATTCCGAAGCCGGCGGGATCACCCAGCACATTGGCGCCTACCAGATCGTTAGAAACGGCCGGGAAATTACTTTCATTGATACGCCCGGACACGAAGCGTTTACCGCCATGCGTAGTCGCGGCGCTAAAGTGGCGGATATCGCCATCCTGGTGGTCGCGGCGGATGACGGCGTCAAGCCGCAGACCGTGGAAGCTTATCGAATTATTGCCGCGGCCGGCCTGCCATTTTTAGTCGCCATCAACAAGATTGATAAGCCGGAAGCGAACATAGACAAAACCAAACAAGAGCTGGCCAGCCAGCTGAATGTCGCTTCTGAAGATTGGGGGGGGAAAATTATTTGCTCGCCGGTGTCGGCAAAAAGCGGCCAGGGCATTGAAGCTTTGATTGACAACATCCTGCTAATCGCCGATTTGGAAGGGGAAAAAATCAAAGCTAACCCGCACGCCAGCGCCGCCGGTACCGTCATTGAAGCGCACGTGGACAAAGGAGCCGGTCCAGTAGCCACGATTCTCGTCCAGAACGGCACATTGCGGGTCGGCGACAGTCTGTGTGTGCGCGGTCGCGCCTTCGGACGGGTCCGGTCCCTGTTTGATTTCCGCGGTCAAGCCGTTAAAGAAGCCGGTTTGTCCGCGCCCGTCATGGTGATTGGTTTACGTTTTTTGCCGGAAGTGGGCGATTTGGTCATGGTCGGCGCCGGCGAAAGGATCAAGGAAAAGCGGCTCGCACCGTCCAACCAGACCCGGCGGCCGGAAAAAAAGCCGTCTGGTGAAGCGGACGGACAGGTTGCGACTTTGGCCGTCATTATCAAAGGCGATGTTTTCGGTTCAGTGGAAGCAATTGAAGAATCGCTGGAAAAAATCAACACTGACATCGCTCGCGTCAATGTCATTCACCGCGGCTTGGGGAATGTTTCCGACGGCGATCTTAAGAAAGCGGAAGCCGTCGGCGCTTTAATCGTCGGTTTTAACGTCAAAGTACCGACGGTCCTGGAAAATGTTATCCGCGAAAAGAACATCAATGTTAAGCTTTATCGGATTATTTATGATTTAATCAATGATATTAGAGCGGTTTTGGAAAGCTTGATCGCGCCGGAAAATAAACGGGTGGCGTTGGGCCAAGGCAAGGTGCTGGCGGTTTTTCGCACGGACAAAAACAGCCAAATCATCGGCGTTCGTCTGACCCAAGGGCGGGTGGAAAGAGACTCTGAAGCCGAGGTTGTCCGCCAACAGGAGAAAATCGGCCACAGCAAGATTATCCGGGTCCAATCAGGCAAACAGGATGTTCCGGCCGCGGAGTCGCCAAGCGAATGCGGCTTGCAGGTGGAAAGCCGGAGCCCGGTCGCGATCGGCGATGGACTGGAATTTTTTCGTGAGGAAACCATCACCCGTAAGCTGGATTAAAGCGTATTTTTTGCCCATTTTTTTAAGCCGTTTTTTCAAACTAATCATCTTTTTGATAAAATCCATGAAAAATCGCGTCAGCCGATTGAATGAACTTTTACGAGATGAACTCGCCCGTTTGATCAGCCGGGAAATCCCTTTAGATAACGGTTTGATCACGATTACCGCCGTGCAATGCGCCGCGGATTTATCCCAGGCTAAAATCTTTCTGACGGTCTTGCCCCAGTCCCAGGAAGCGAAAGCTCTGGCGGTTGTGCGGCGGAATAGCCGGGTATTCGCGAACGCGCTTTTCAAAAAACTTAAGATTAAGCAGATTCCCCATTTTATCTGGCGGCTGGATGAATTGGAAAAAAACGCCCTGGTCATTGAGAAAACCATTTCGGCCATTCATCGCGAAAAAAATTGAAGCTGGGGAAAAAAATGTCTGATAGGCCCTATTGTTAAGATTTTTACGGCGGATAGACCCGGAAACGGGTTTTTTTTATTCCCCTTGTTTTTTTTCCGCAATCAGTTATAATGTTTTTTCATTTAATCAGGGCACAGCGCCCGGTCGGCGCGGCCGTTGACAAGCAAATAAAATGTTGGAAGCCTCAGCCCGGACATTGGCCATGATTTGGGCCGCGAAAAAAATTATTATTATTACTCATACGCATCCGGACGGCGACGCCTTGTCTTCCGCCTGCGCTTTGCTGGATTGGCTCAGACGGGAAGGTAAAGACGTCCAAGCCTATTGCCACGATCCGGTTCCGGCGGCCTATTGGTTTTTACCAGGGGCGGATAGATTTCTGTCCGGCTTGAACCATCCCGACTGGCAAGAATATGACCTTTTTATCATTACCGATTGCGGACAAATGAAAAGAACAATGCTGGTTGAAATATTATCCAACCATCGCCCGTTTCAGAAAATTATTGAATTTGACCATCATCCCGCTTTGGAACATTACGCGGACATTGAGTGGCGCGATGCCCAAGCGGCGGCCACGACCGAGGTTATTTATGATTTTTTTAATGAAAGCAACATTCCGATCAGCCAGCCAGCCGCTACTTGCATCCTGACCGGCTTGGTAACGGATACGGCCTTTTTTCTTTATCCTTCCACGACCAAAAAAACCGTGGCCGTGGCCGCCGCGATGATCCGTTTAGGCGCGCGTCTTGCTAAAATTAAGGACCAAGTCTGGCGGAATAAAAATCTTTCCGTGCTCCGGCTTTGGGGTAAAGCGATGGCGGCCATCCGATATAATCCTGATTATCAAATTGCCTATACCGTTCTGACCGAAGAGGAGATCGCCGCTTCCGGTCTGGAAAGTGAAGATTTGGAAGGCATGGCCGGCTTCATGAGCGGCTTAACCGACATCAAGGCTTTTCTTTTTTTGCGCGCGGATAAAGGCATGATCCGCGGCAGTTGGCGGACAAACAGCGATCAGGTCAGCGCGGCCCAACTGGCTGGTTTGATGAATGGCGGCGGGCACCAAAAAGCCGCCGGCTTTTCACTGCCGGGCCGGATTTTGGCGCAAAACGGCCAATACCAAATCATTTAGCGCTTATTGACACAGCCAGGGAAGTAAATTAAAATAAGATTACCGGGAAAAAAGGATAATCTGGAAAATAGTTAATTACGAATTTTGATCAATTCACGAAAACGAGAAAAAATATTATAATTATATCTTTATGTCTCTTATTCCAACCGTCATTGAAAAGTCCACTTACGGTGAAAGGGCTTATGACATCTATTCGCGGCTTTTAAAAGATCGGATAATTTTTTTGGGCGAGCCGATCAGCGATCATGTGGCCAATATTGTGATCGCCCAGTTTCTTTTTTTGGACGCGGATAATAAAGACAAAGATATTAAATTTTATATCAATTCGCCGGGCGGTTCCGTCACTGCTGGTTTGGCGATTTACGACACGATGCAGTACATTAAATCCGATGTTTCCACCATTTGCCTGGGCATGGCCGCGAGTATGGGCGCTGTTCTGCTGGGGGCCGGCGCCAAAGGCAAAAGATTGTGCCTGCCGAACAGTGAAATTATGCTTCACCAGGTGATGGGCGGGGCTGAAGGCCAAGCAACGGACATCAAGATCCGGGCCGAGCATATCCTCAAAGTCAAGGATCGTTTGAACAAGATTTTGGCTTTGCATACCAATCAGACCTTGGCAAAAATTGAAAAAGACACGGATCGTGATCGATTTATGGACGCGGAAGAAGCCAAGAAATACGGCCTGGTGGACAAGATCATCGTCAAATAAATAATTGTGGTTTCTGAATAATATAACAAAATATATGACCGAAAATAAACAAATCATCGCGGCTGAGCCTTTGGATCAAGAGACGATTGATAAAATCAAAGACGGTTTGCTTGTCCGCCGGCAGCAGATTAAAGAGGAGTTGAAGAAAATTACCACCGCGGACAATAAAAATGACGAACCGGTTAAGGCAAAATTTCCCAATTACGGCAATGAAAGCGATGATAATGCTCTGGAAATCAGCGATTACACCACCAATCTGGCCACGGAAAAAATCTTGCAAAGCGCTTTACAGGATATTGAATCGTCTCTGAAGCGGATTGAGGCAAAGACTTACGGAATTTGTAAATATTGCGGCCGGCCGATCGGCAAGCAGCGGATGCTGGCCCGGCCTTCCGCCAGCGCTTGCGTGGAATGCAAGACCAAGCTGCAGAAAGCGCTTTAATCTGTTTGGCCGCGGGAGTATTCTTTTATGCCGAATTTCAGAAAAATTTTGCCGTTGGCCGTCGGCGTGGCCGGTCTGCTTGCCTTTGACCGGCTTTTTAAATCAATTGCCTTGTATTTGGACGGCCGGCCGCCTCTGGTTTTATGTCCGAATTTTTTTTATTTTGAGTTCGCCGCCAATAACGGCATCGCTTTTTCCCTGCCTTTATCCGGTTGGTGGCTGAACGGATCAATTATCCTGATTCTGTGCGCTTTGGCCGTTTGGTTGATCCAGGAAGCGCAGACGAACGCTCCGAGCCAAAAAATTTTTTTTCTGCTTTTGGTTATCGGCGGGGCCGCGAGCAATCTGGCCGACCGCTGGCTTTATGTTTATGTGGTTGATTACTTATTCCTTCGTTATTTTACGGTTTTTAATTTGGCGGACGCAATGATTGTCGCCGGTGTCTTGGGGCTGTCCATTTGGCAATGGCACAGCCGTCGCGGTCAAAAAAAATTACCGGCGTGAGCCGGTTAAAAAATATCCGTTGGGCGCCGCTTGTATCCATCAAGAAAAAGAAATAAGCCGCCCCTGGCCTTGAACGGCCAGGCGCACAATCCTCGCCCGCCGCAAGCGCGGGTGTTTGATTTTATCCGCCCACTCCACCACGACCAATCCCGCTGGATCGTCAAGATAATCCAACCAGCCGGTGCTGTCCAAGTCCGCGCTGGTTTTTAAGCGGTAAGCGTCAATATGGACCAGCCGCTTAATGCCTTGGCGCCGCGCCGGATAAATTTTTAATAAAGTGAAAGTCGGACTGGTTATGTTTTTCTGCACGCCCAAGGCCGCGGCCAGGCCTTGGGTAAAAACGGTTTTGCCCGCGCCCAGTTCGCCGATCAAAGCAACAATTTCCCCGGGGCGCAGGGAAGCGGCCCAGCCGCCGGCCAGTTTTTTTGTCGCTCGCGGATTGGCGGAGAAGTAGGTTTCCATAAGCTTTTTTCCGGCATTGAGTCTGAGTGGTGGGTTCGAAGGGATTTGAACCCCTGGCCTTCTCGGTGTAAACGAGACGCTCTAGCCAGCTGAGCTACGAACCCAATTTGGCCATCCGAACTTCGGCAAAAGAAGCCGGGTTTCTTCGTCTGGTTTAGCAGTCAAAGCAACCCGGCTTCTTTTTAATTCAAACTTCTTGTCCGGTTTTAATTTCCGGCGTCAACCGGACGATTTGAACGGACCAGGCCATATCAAAATTTCCGGGTGGGCGAGAGAGGACTTGAACCTCCACAGCCTTGCGGCCACAAGCCCCTCAAGCTTGCGTGTCTACCAGTTTCACCACTCGCCCATCTCGCCGCCGCTCGCGGATTGTTATCTATTTGTTAACCTTCTTTTCCCGTAATTTTTTGGTTTTTGCCTGCCGCATGTAATACAGCTTAGCTCGACGGACACGTGCTTGTTTTATGACTTCAATTTTGGTGATGGTGGGCAGATGAAGCGGGAAGATTTTTTCCACGGCCACGCCGTCGCTGATCTTTCTGACGGTAATGGTTCCGCCCGCTTCTTGGCCGTGCTTTTTGGCAATAATCAAACCTTCAAAAAATTGGATTCTTTCTTTTTCTTCTCCTTTACTGGAAAGTTCCTTGATCTTTTGATAGATTTTTACCGTCATGCCCGGACGCAATTCCGGCAAAGGAGAGCGCGTCCCTTCCTCTTTGATGATTTTTGATTTATGTTCTTTGACCGCCGTCTTTTTTTTCTCTGCCATATTTTTTTTATGATTTGCGTGCTGGTTCGCTTGATTTAAAAATAATTAAATTAGCCTGTCCGGCAACAAATAAAATAGAACCCCGGTTCTATTTTCCAGCTAACATAATTTGCCTTTCGTCTTGTCCATAATATAGCAATTATGGGCTTTTTGTCAAGCCGCTCCAGTCCGGAACATTTAAGCCTTTTTGGGACAGAAAGTGGCAGATTTTTCGGAAAACTTCGGCCCGGGAAAGGCTGGAAGTATCCAAACAAAAATCATAATGGCTTTGGTTATTGACATCAAAACCGTAATATTTTTGGTAGCGGATTTGGTCGCTTTGTGATCTTTGCTGAAGACTTTTGATAATATCTTTCCGGTTGGCGCTCAAGGCCCCTTCATTCCTTTCCGAGCTGTGAGCCAGATCCTTGGCAATCCGTTCGGCCGCGGTTTCATGGTCGGCAAAAAGATAGATTTTAACCGATTGGGGGATGAAATACCAGGAAGTGCGGCCTTCAATTATGAAATTGTCATTTTTCTCCCCCAATTCCTTCTGGTAAAGGTCAACTTCTTGATCGGTGGATGGGTCGTTTTCGCCCAGGATGTTATATTGCGCGAGCGTCAGTCCCAGGGTGGCGGCTTTCTGCCGGCGCAGGCCGCCCATGTAATAGCGGGGCCAGCTCAGGGCGACCGCGAGTTTTTTGGCCAAGCTGGATTTTCCAGAACCGGCCGTGCCGCTGATAGAGATAATCATAAAGAAGTCGGGCCCGGGCCGGAAAAGATTTCTTCCCGCCAGCTGGTCAGCATGACAAAGGCCAGTTTAAATTTATTTTTTGGTCCGGATTCCAGATCAATAATCGTCGCGAGCGAAGCCAGGAGAATTTCATAGGCTTCACTGATGACATAATCCGTGTAGACGAAATCTTCCTCGTTAAGATAGTGGAAATTTCGATAACACCAGCGGTTAACGGCTTGGTGGTAAGTTTTGGCAAAGAGCGTGTTCGCGTACCACAGCAAATCCTGCCCCTGGTCCAAAAGCGGCCAGGCTTCCCAATTTTCATCAGCCGTGTCGGCCAGACGGAAAAGATCATTCCGCCAGTTGCGCAGAAAAGAACAGGCCGGAAAGTGGGCGGGAGGGGGTATTTTTTTGATTGCCGCCGGCAGGACAATATCGGGATCAAAAAACTTGTTCTTTTGGCCGTTCTTAGCCAGCGCCACCCACAAGTGCTCGCGCAGTTCGTTAAGGAAGGATGCGGAAAAAGCTTGTCCTTGGCCAGTTTTCAACCTGGCTTGTTTTTGAAAAAAATAACCGCAAATCGGGCAATCCGGCCGGCCGCAAGGAACGCGCCGCCATGAGCAATCCAGCCATTTTGGAGGATTAACGCGTGTTTTTTTGTTCTTGATTTTTTCCTTGATGTCCATATTCCTTTTTAATATATATTCCTGCCCAAGGCTTGGTAAATTTTTTCCTGGCTTACCGGACTACAAAGATTCCAGATTGTGATCAGGGCTTTTTCCGTCGGCGGCAGGTAATGGCGGCGGAAAGTCAGAGGCTCCACAAACCAGGTTTGTCCCTGTTGTTCGGTTTCAAGAAGGAATTTTCCAGCCAAGGTTCTCGCCAGAGCCAGATCACTGACGGCCGGCGGCGGAGTGTTGGGAATTTCTGACGCGGGCGGAATTTTTTCCAGGATCGAATTTTTTACTCCCAAAGCCCGTAAACGGATCAAATCGTTCAAATCCTCTTGATCCCTGATTTTGATTAAATAGCCGGCAATTCCGTCAACATAATACATAATCCCTGAACCTGTTTCTCTAATGAATTCGCCTTGGTATTCCTGGATGAATGATTTGTCGCTCAATGTCCAAGCGCGCAAATTTCCACTTACCGCCAAAGCAGGTTTTTCCACTGATACCATGATGTCCAAACGGGCGCCAAGATTTATGCCCACTCCTTTTTTCTGTTCTTCAGATGAGAAAATAAAATACGCAGTTTGCCGATAAAGGCCGGGCGCCGTATTGGCTGGAACGTTCAGGATTACTTGGACATCGGCTTGATATTTATCTTTTTGAAAAAAAGCTTGTTCAGCGGGAAAAAAAGAGAACCAATCCTGAAAATCAGAATTTTTTAAGCGATAATTGATGGCCGCCCTGTCCGCTGGGCCGCTTCGGAGAATTTTTACCGATTGGCTAGCCGCTTCGCCCGGATGGACATTGAAATCAAGCCGGGGCGGGGAAATGCCGAAACCGCCGGCGTTGATCAGCAAGGTTTTTCCGAATTGCCAGGTATAAAAATTCCAGGCCGTACCCAAAAGAACAAAAACAGAAAATATCAGGAAAAAAATGTTTTTCGCACGCATAAGAGCTTTTTAATCTGTTTTTATCTTAAGGCTTTTTTCCATTTTAAGCAAATATTTTGGAAAGAACCGGAGAAAAATTATCTTCATTAAAAAAATTGATTTGGATTGAAAGGCCAAAACCTAAGAATTGATTTTGCGTGAAATTCTGTTTTTTGTAATTATCAGCCGAACAAAATGGCTGAGTTCTTTTTTTCCCAACCAGGCAAGCGCGGCGAAGACAGCCAGGCTTACTATTTGTGGCCACCGCCAGCCAAAAAATTCCCAAGTCGGATCAACCCTGATCCATTCCAGATTGAAGCGGAGCAAGGAATAAGCGAAAAAATATACAAAGACAATCAGCCGGTATTTCTGGCCAAAGCGATTATCAATCTTTTTATGCATAAACAGCAAAATCATAAAGATTATCAGGTTGCCTAAACTTTCATAAATAAAAGTTGGATGAAAATATGAGAAAGCCGATAATTCCGGCAAACGATGACCGGCCTCAATCGGTATGCCCCAAGGTAAATTGGTCGGCCGGCCATATAATTCCTGGTTAAAGTAATTTCCAAAACGTCCAATGGCCTGGGCAAAAGCCAGAGCCGGCGTGAGTAAAGAGCCGAGAAACCAAAAATTTTTCCCGCGCCGGCGGCTAAAAAACCAAAGATAAAAGCCAGCGGCGATCAGTCCGCCATGGATGGCCAGTCCGCCATGCCAAACTTTGACAATTTCCGAGATATTGTCAAAATAGTATTCGTATTCTATGATAACATCGTAAAGACGGGCGCCAATTAGGCCGGCAAGCATTAGTCCAAAAATCAAATCCGCAAGCAGATCCTTGTTCTCCTGGTATTGTTTGGCCAAATAAAAAACAATCTGTGTGCCGATAATTAGTCCGAGAGCGATAAGCAAGCCATACCAATAAATAGAAATTGGTCCGATTTTGATTAAAATCGCTTGTGGAATATTGTTGTGAAGAAAATAGAACATATTAATTTATAGTAAAAGATATAATTAAATATATTTTGGCTTTTATTTAATAAATAGTCAACTAACAAAAAAATATTCGGTCCAGTAGCCAAGTGGTAAGGCAACGGTCTGCAAAACCGTTATTCACCGGTTCGAATCCGGTCTGGACCTCATATTAAAGTCCACAAAATTGTGGACTTTAATAGTTTTCAACAGTTTTGTGGATAAACTCAATTAAAAATCCGTAAAATTATATTTAAGTCCACAAAAATGTGGACTAAAAAATTTTTTTAATTTTGAATAAATTATTTTTTTATTTAATATTAGATATATAAAAAATAACAAAAAATATTGACCGAATAAAAAAATCGTGGTATACTTTGATTAGTGATATTTTAAAATTTGTTGAAAAACTTATTTTCAAGAAAGCTTGAAAATAATTTTTTACTTTTTACTGATTATTTCTAGCCAGCACCGACATGGCTAAAAAATAAAAATAAAAAAACGGTTGGTTTTTAAAGCGCTATTGGTAAACAATAGCCAGAGAAGCTAACCATTAACCGGTAAAAAGTCGCGCTTTTCAAGTCGGCAAAAGCCCAAAACAACCTGAGAGTTAGGGATTTTCTTGCTTATCTAATCGATGAGCGTGAAATATGCTCTTAGGCATAGGGCTCTTGCATTGGCTCACAAAGTAAATTTTTACATAAAAAAGGGGCCCGCAAGGGCCCTTTTTAAATATTTTCATTTTTTTGTCATTTTTCTTGACAACACGGAAGATCCGAGCAAATACTGAAGATAATTTCAGATAATAAATATTTTTCGCCCTCGTAGTTCAACGGATAGAACAAGGGACTCCTAAGCCTTAAATCCAAGTTCGATTCTTGGCGAGGGCACCAGTAAGGAAAAGTCAAATTTCGTTGGCTCGCCTCGCTTCGCTCGGCGACCAAATTGTAAGGGATTTTGGGCGAAAAAATCAGTTGGCGGTTTT
>PCSD01000098.1:285-10866 GCA_002771615.1 Candidatus Falkowbacteria bacterium CG23_combo_of_CG06-09_8_20_14_all_49_15 | reverse complement strand
ATAATTTACCGAACCTTATTGAAAAAATACTAACTAAGTATTAGCGGTGCTATACAAGCCCCAAAATATTTATATATTTCTACCTCTTAATTATAAATTACTGCTCACCGCCATTAAACCAGGGACAATTCCCGCCGTTCGCTCGCTTCTTGCAAACGGGCGATAAAATCCTTTTTGTTGATGTTTTCCGACTTTTCCGCGCCACGCCGGCGCACGGCCAATTCGTTGCTCGCGATTTCCTTATCGCCCAGCACGACCAAATACGGAATCTTCTGGCCGATGGCGCGACGGATCTTGTTGCCCACGGTTTCATTCGCGCTGTCCGTTTCCGCGCGCAAGCCGGTCGCGCGCATCTCATTTTTCAAATCCAAAGCCGCCTGGATATGCGCGGCTCCGACCGGAATGACCGCGATCTGCACCGGCGCGAGCCACAAAGGAAAGGCGCCGCCGAAATGCTCAATCAAAATGCCGATAAACCGCTCAATCGCGCCGTAAATGACGCGATGGAGCATAACCGGTTCGTGTTCTTGGCCATCCGCGCCCGTGTATGACAATTTGAATCTTTGCGGCATCACGAAGTCCAGCTGGATCGTGCCGCATTGCCACGTCCGGCCCAATGCGTCAGTCACGTGAAAATCTATCTTGGGGCCGTAAAACGCGCCATCGCCGGGATTTAATTGGTAGTCCCGGCCCAAGTTGGCCAGAGCGTCTTTCAGAGCCTGCTCCGAAGCCGTCCAAATCGCGTCCGAACCGGTTGAATTCAGCGGCCGGGTGGAAAGTTCCATGCGATAACTCAAGCCAAATGTCCCATAGATCCGGTCAATCAGACGGACAATGCCGGCGACCTCGTCTTTGATCTGCTCCGGCGTGCAATAGATGTGAGCGTCGTCCTGATGGAAAGAGCGCACGCGCAACAAGCCATTGAGCACGCCGGATAATTCATGCCGATGCACCAGCCCGATCTCCGCGATTTTCAAAGGTAATTCGCGATAGCTGTGGCCGGACGTCTGATAATAAATAATCCCACCCGGACAATTCATCGGTTTCACCGCGTAATCCACTTCGTCAATTTTGGTAAAATACATATTTTCCCGATAATGGTCCCAATGCCCGCTTTGCTCCCATAAGGCTTTTTTTAAAATGATCGGCGTCTTGATCTCCTGGTAGCCTTCCCGGTCATGCTCTTCCTTCCAATACCTGAGCAGTTCTTGCCAGACGATCAAGCCGCGCGGATGAAAAAAAGGAAAACCCGGCCCTTCTTCATGCAAGGTAAAAAGATCCAACTCGCGGCCAAGTTTGACATGATTTCTTTTTTCCGCTTCGGCAATCCTGGCCTCATACGCGTCCAAACCTTCGCGAGTCGGAAAAGCCAAGCCGTAAATCCGCGTGAGCATGCGGTTTTTTTCACTGCCCCGCCAATAGGCGCCGGCCAGATTTTTCAGGCGCCAGCCCGCGCCGGCCAGCGCGCCGCTCGTGGCCAAATGCGGTCCGCGGCAAAGATCAAGAAAGTCCCCCAGCTGATAAAAGCTCACTGTTTTTTCGCCCTGCGCGTGCAAATCCCGAATCATTTCCGCCTTATAAATCTGCCCGTCCTTTTCCGCCCGCTCAAGCGCTTCAGCCACGCCTGTTTCAGTGCGGAGAAAAGGCAAATCAGCCGCGATGATCTCGCGCATGATTTTTTCCAATTTGGCCAGATCGCCTTCGCTGATTTTGTCGGCGCCAAAATCAATGTCATAATAAAAACCGCTGTCAATGGCCGGGCCGATCGCGAATTTCGCTTCCGGCCAAAGGCGCTTGATCGCGGCGGCCAAGACATGAGACAGTGAATGGCGGATGATTTCCACCGGCCATTGGTGATTTTCAGCTTGAGGCATAAAATTATTTTTAATTTTTTAAATCCGGTAAAATGACGAAAAAAATTTATTATTCAAAAAAACTCCGTCTCAAGGCGTTATCAGTAAAAAAATAACGCGCTGGGACGGAGTTCGGCTCCGCGGTTCCACCCAGTTTTCCGGACTACTTCAAGCCCGGACACTTGTGTCTTTAAACAAGCTTAGTTTCCGCGAGGAAAACAGTTGAAACTGCCCGGATTCGGTGGATCCGGCAATCGCTTATTGATAAATATAGCAAAAAATGATTTTTTGTCAATCAAGGCCGGCCATCTTTAATAAACATTCATTTTTTCAGCTGAAGCTTGATCTTATCGCTTAAAAGGGGCATCCGCTTGAAAAAGGCGGGAGAATATTTTATTTCAAAACCGGCCAGCCCGTCCAAGCCGGAGAGATATTGCCTGGCGCGTTCATCACTCTGATTAGTCAGGCTGTTCAGATTGATCATGTCGTCCGCGGTCTTGATAATCACTTTGCCGGTAAAAGCGGCGTTCACCGTTATGGCTTTCTCTCCCAAATCCACGGCTTGCAGGACATAACTGATGCCCTGGTCGTCAAAATTAATCAATTCTTTTGTCGCGCCAATGGAATCCAGAAGGCGATTTTTTGCCAAAACCGCGACTTCCTCTTTGTTAAAAGCGCCGGCGACGGCCTTCACAGAGGCGCTAATGGTAAATTCTTCTTTTTCTTCTTTGGCTTCGCCCTGGACATCGTAATCCAGGGTATTTTCATCAATTTTGAAGACAAACTGGCTGAAATCCGCGAATTTTTCCTTAATTTCCTGCTCAATCTGATTATTCAATTTCTGCTTGATATCCCTAAGGCCGGCGTCAATGTCATTTTGCAGAATGAATTTTTTTTCTTTTTTCTGGAAAATAAAACTGTTTTTACTTTCCGCGTAAATTTTATCCTGCAAACCGGCCCACAAACCGGGTAGCACGAAAGTTGTCGGTCCGATCGCCATTTCTTCTCCGGGTTGATCCGCGTAAACGGCGGCCGAGATTGAAGCGCCGGCGGGCAAATTAACCGTTTCTTTCAAACGAAAAAGCTTGCCGTCCGGCGACTCCAGTCTGGTGGTGGCCACTAAAGGCTGATTTTTATTGTAGTTATTATGCAAGATGACTTCGCCGATTGTTTCTTGCCCCAGCACTTCGCGGCCTGTGGCCGGATAGATCGCGGTAAAAGAGATTTCCATTTCTTCCACCGCGCCTTTCAAAGCACCAGCCGGTATTTCACTTTTAGACTGGTCAACAATGTCAAAAATGAGATTATTGCTGACTCGCTCCT
The DNA here is from genome assembly GCA_002771615.1 of Candidatus Falkowbacteria bacterium CG23_combo_of_CG06-09_8_20_14_all_49_15. GTDB lineage: Bacteria > Patescibacteriota > Patescibacteriia > Patescibacteriales > UM-FILTER-48-10 > UM-FILTER-48-10. Next base: position 7,690 of record PCSD01000098.1, on the reverse strand, counting down.
GATTCGGAACCAAAATGATCTCGGCTCGCACAAAGAAAATATAGGCCACGGCCATGGCTAAAAGCACGGTCGCGGTCATTAAGCTCAAGACGATCTTGCGGTAAAATCCGACTGCATGGATTTTCAACTCTTGGTTTTCCGGCTGTCCGGAAACCGGATTCAAAAAATCATCAGCCGCGGGTGCGGCCGGCGCCGGCGGCGTGGAAGAACTGGGCAGTAAGGGCTGACGAGCGCTTTCCTGGTCGGCCAAACCTTCTTGGATGCTGATTTTTTTCGGTTGTTCCGGAATTATAACTTGTTCTTTTCCGGCGGACTCTGTCTTAGCCGCATCCAAACTTTTTTCCAATGTCAAATCCAGCGCCGAAGAGGCCAAATCAGCCAAAGCCGGCTCAATTTCCGCGGCCGCGGCTTTCTGATTGCGCGGCGCACGCGTCGTTTTTTTCTTCACGGTTTGACGCCGACCGCGCCCGACTGGGCGAGATATTTCTCCATTTTCCGAATTACGGACTGAATTACGGACAGAACGTTTGACCGCGCCCTTTTTTGGCGTTTTTTCCCCGTCTGCATCAGCCCCTGAATCAATAATGGTAATTTTTTTTGCCCCGGGCATATTTTTTTCTAATTTTATGAGAAAAATTTATTATTTATTTCTTTTATAAACGATTTATCAACAGGATTAATAATAAATATACTATAACAAAAATTCGCTTTCCTGTCTATTTATTTTTTACCAAATATTTTCTGCTAAATGCTGGCCAGGTGCTTGGCCGTCGCCCGCGCCAGATGTCAATCTGACACAACAATTATATTATATATTTATATTATACATTAAAATCAGACAATTTTTTCCAATTTGCCACTTCAAACCTTTCCGCCAGATTACATGATTTTTTCCAATTTGCCCTTGAAAATCAAGGATAAATTTTGAAAAAAATCATCATCCGCTTTCACCTGAAAATCCGTCTTAATAATCCTGGCCAACGACTGGGCCGACTGGACGCGGAAAAAAACGCCGGTTTGGCCGGGAAAAGCAACGAATAATTTCTTCAAATCAGACATTGTTTCTTCGTCGGGCGGAATCAGAGCCAGATCCAATACCACCGCCTTTAAACCGGTCCGGACCGGATGGCTGGGCACGCCTGGTTTGGCCGGCGGATAAAATGCCGGACGAAAACGGCCATTCTGGTCCGAATTTTTTTTCAAAGCCGCGATGATCTCAACCAGTTTTTCAGACTCCAGGCGCGCCGCCCGATTGGTCAATAATTTAATTTCCTGATCTTTGTCGGAAATTTTTCCCTGGCAGACAAGCAAGCCGCCTTCCTGCCACAGATCCGGGCCGTTCTTCAAAGTGCTGGGAAAAACCAGCGCCTCCACCACGCCGCTTTCGTCCTCCAGTTTGGCAAAAAGCATAGCCTCGTTGCTGCGGGTGATGATTTTCTTGATCTTGGTGATGACGCCAGCCACGATGACCGCCTCATCCCGCCGGGCAGTGGCAAGCGAGGCGATGGTCCGGATTTCCGCCCCCAAGCGGACGCGGAATTGGACAAGCGGATGTTCGGACAAATAAAGGCCGAGTAATTCCCTTTCCCAGCCGAGTTTTTCCATCAAGCCGACCTGGCCGCCAGCCGCGAGCTTGACCTTCTGGTTCAAACCAGCCGCCGGCGCGTCCGCGAACAAGGAGCTTTGCCGGCTGCTCCGGTCCTTGCTGATCTGCTTGTTGAACTGCAAAAGACTGTCCGTGTTGGCCAACAATTGGCCGCGATCCCCGAAAGAATCCAAGGCGCCGCTCTTGATCAGGCTTTCCAGTGATTTTTTATTCATATCCTTATCATCAATCCGCGTGAAAAAATCGCTCAAATCCAGGAAACGGCCGTTCTGCTTCCGTTCCGCGATGATGGTGTCGGCGATATGCTCGCCGATATTCTTAATCGCCTTGATGCCGAAACGGATATGCTCGCGGCTTTCTCCGTCTTGTTCGGCCGCTACGGCCGTGAACGAACCGAAGGATTCCTGGATATCCGGAGCCAGCACCGGAATGCCCATATGCCGGCATTCTTCAATCTCAATCGCGATCCGATCGGTATCCTGCTGATCGGACGAAAGGAGGGCGGCCATAAACTCGGTCGGGTAATGCGCTTTTAGATAAGCGGTTTGATAAGCGATCATCGCGTAACAGACGGCATGCGAGCGATTAAAACCATAACCGGCAAAAGGTTCAATGAAGGAAAAAATCTTCTCCGCCAGGCCGGAAGAGATCTTGTTTTGGACACAGCCGGCAATGAATTTTTCTTTCTGTTCGGCCAGTAATTTGGCAATTTTCTTGCCCACGGCTTTGCGCAAGACATCCGCTTCGGCCATGGAAAAGCCGGCCAGGTCGCGCGCCATCTGCATGACCTGCTCTTGGTAGATGGCGACGCCGTATGTCTTTTTCAAGATCGGCTCCAGTTTGGGATGGAGATAGGCGGGTTTTTTCTGGCCGTGTTTGCCGGCGATGTAATCCTTGATCCATTCCATCGGTCCGGGTCGGTACAAGGCGACCATGGCGATAATATCTTCAAATTCCGTAGGCTTCAATTCTTTGAGGTAGCGCTTCATGCCGCTGGATTCAAATTGGAAAACGCCGGTGGTCTCGCCGGCTTGAAAAAGGCGGAAAGTTTCCGGATCCTCCAGGGGAATCTTCTCAATATCAATAATAATTTTTTTCGTGTTCTTAATGATCTTGACCGCGGATTCAATGATGGTCAGGTTCTTCAGACCCAAAAAATCCATTTTCAGGAGGCCGAGATCTTCCACCGGATGTAGGGAATATTGGGAAACGATACTGCGGTCCGTGGAAGAAGCATGTTGCAGGGGGACATTTTCCACCAGCGCGTCCTTGGTGATCAGGACGCCGCAAGCGTGGGTGGAAGCGTGCCGGGCCACTCCTTCCAGCCGTTTGGCGAAATCCAGGATCTTGCGGGCCGTCTCTTCTTTCTGATAGATCTCCCGCAATTCATCCACGGATTTCAGCGCTTCTTCCAGCTTCTGAAACATCGGGATCATTTTTGCCAGCCGATCGCAATAGTCGTAGGATACGCCCAACACCCGTCCGACATCGCGCACGGCCGCGCGGGCGGCCATGGTGCCGAAAGTGATGATTTGCGAAACATGGTCATGTCCGTATTTTTCCTCCACATAACGGATCACGTCGTCGCGCCGCGTATCAGCGAAATCCATGTCAATATCCGGCATGGACACCCGGTCCGGGTTCAGGAATCTTTCAAACAAGAGATCGTATTTCAAGGGATCAATATTGGTAATACCGGTCAGATAGCAGACCAAAGAACCGGCCGCGCTGCCGCGGCCCGGCCCCACGACAATGCCGTTATTTTTCGCCCAATTGACGAAATCCGCCACAATCAAAAAATACGACGGCCATCCCATCTTTTGGATGACGGATAATTCATAATCCAAGCGCTCCCGGATTTTTTGGTCAACTCGCGCCTCTGTCTGCCCATATCTTTTCTCCAAACCAGACAAGGCCAGGCGCCGTAAATAATCCATTTCCCCGCCCCCGCCGGGTACGGAAAAAAAAGGCAATTGGATCTTTCCTAACGGCAATTGCAAATCGCAAGCGGCGGCGATGGCCAAGGTATTTTCTACCGCGCCCGGAAAATCCGCGCAGGCCTCCCGCATTTCCCGGGCGCTTTTGAAATAATAATCCTCGCCGTGCATCATCATGCGCGCCGTATCATCCAACTTGTTTTTGGTTTGCAAACAGAGCAGGACATCCTGGACATCATGATCTTCTTTTTTGATATAATGAACATCATTAGCCGCGACCAAAGGCATGCCCAACGCCGCGCCGATTTCCTTTAAAGCAATATTGGCCCGGTTCTGGTCCGGCAAATCAGCATGCGGCTGGACTTCCAGATAAAAATTTTCCGCCCCGAAAAGCGCCTGATATTCCCTAATCCTCTTTTCCGCCTGCTCGGCTTTGCCCGCCAGGAGCAAACGGGGAATTTCGCCGGTCAGACAGGCGGAAGTGGCGATGATGCCCTCGTGATGAGCGCGCAAAACTTCCCAATCAATCCTGGGTTTGTAGTAATAGCCTTCCAAATGGCCGATGGTGGTCAGACGGATCAAGTTCCGGTAGCCGGCCAGATTTTTGGCCAGCAGAAGGAGATGATAATTCCTTTCATCCGCTTTGGCGATTTTGTCCAGTCGCGAATTGGGAGCCAGATAGGCTTCCACGCCGACGATCGGCTTCAAGCCCGCTTTCAAGCATTTCTGGTAGAACTCAATCGCGCCGTACATTACGCCGTGATCGGTCAGGGCGACCGCTTGGGCCCCATCCGCCAAGGCGGCGGCGATCAGATCGTCAATTTTTGCCAAACCATCCAAAAGCGAATAATGGGAATGGACATGGAGATGGACAAACTTCATAATAAATTGCGCGCCCGTGTTTAGCTTTTCTTAATCTTGGCCATGATCCCGTCCAGTTCTTCGTCGTCGTAATAATAAACGATGATCAGCCCTCCCCGGCCCTTTCTTTTTATTTCCGCCCGCGTGCCGAAAAATTCGCGCAAGGCGAATTCCTTGTCTTTATCGCCGTAATTGATTTTTATGCGCGCGCTTTTCGTGCCGCCGATTTTCCTGGTTTCTTCATATAAACCGGCCACGGTGATGTTTTTCTCCATGATCTTGTTCAACAGCGCCATTTGCTTTTCTTCGGTATCAAGACCGACCAGCAGTTTAGCGTGCCCTTCGCTGATGGATCCTTCAATCAGCGCGTTTTGGATTTTCATCGGCAGATTGACCAAGCGCAAGGTATTGGTGATGACCGGCCGCGACTTGCCCAGACGGCGCGCCAATTCCTCCTGGGTCAGATTGAATTCATCAATCAGTTTGCGATAGGCAATGGCCAGTTCAATCGGATTGAGGTCTTGGCGCTGGATATTCTCCACCAAGGCCATTTCCAGCTTCATCTGCTCGCTCACTTCACGGATGATGGCCGGGACGGTTTTCAGACCGATAATCTTGGCCGCGCGCCAGCGCCGTTCGCCGGCGATCAGCTCATAGCCGATACCGGCGCGTGTGACGATCAATGGCTGGATAATTCCATAAGACTTGATCGATTCCACCAAATCATCCATATCCGCCGGCGCGAAACGGCGGCGCGGCTGGAGTGGATTGGGCGAGATTTCCCCGACCGGAATTTCGACCACCCGATTCTTTTCAAATGGCGACGTAATATCCACCACTGCCTCGCCGTTTTTAATCTGGCCGCCTTTCTGCGCCTTTTGCGGAATCAGAGAAGAGAGGCCTCGGCCCAATGTATTGGCCATATACTTTTGTGAATTATTCGCCAACGACGCGTTTTTTAGAGATGGCCGCCGGCTGATTAATAAAAAAATTATCTTTCCAGGTTGATGACTTCCCGCGCCAAGCGCTCGTACGATTTCCCGCCCTTGGAGCGCGGATCATAATGCAGGATCGTCCGGCCGAAACTGGGCGCTTCCGCCAACCGCACGCTCCGAGGAATGACGGAACGAAAAACGCGATTGGGAAAATACTGATAAAGCTCGCGCATCACGGAGCCGGACAGACGGTTTCGCTGGTCAAACATGGTGATGACCGCGCCCATGATGGACAAAGCGGGCTTCAGATTATTCTGCACCAGACTGATGGTTTCCAAAAGCTGGCCGACGCCTTCCAAGGCGAAATATTCGCTCTGGATGGGGATGAGGACTTCATCGGCGGCGACCAGAGAGTTGACAGTCAGCAGGCCGAGCGAAGGCGGCCCGTCAATGATGATGTAATCATATTCGTCTTTAATCGCCTGCAAGTTGACGGACAAGCGGAATTCGCGGTTGTCCATATCCACCAGCTCAATGCCGGCGCCGGCCAAGGCCATGGTGGCGGGCGCGACCTGCAAACGGTCATGCAGCGTCCTTTTAATGACTTCGTAAATCGGCTTCGCGCCGATCAACGCTTCGTATACGCCATATTCAAGCTGGCGATGGTCGATGCCGATGCCGGACGTGGCATTCGCCTGCGGATCAATGTCCACGAGCAATACCTGCCGGCCCAGATGGGCGAGATACGCGCCCAAATTGATAGCGGTCGTGGTCTTGCCCACGCCGCCTTTCTGGTTGACGATAGCGATGATTTTACCCATATCCCTTTAATCCTAAAAATGACAAAACAGCGCTCTTGTCCCCGGCTGTTCCACTTGGCTCGCTGTTAATTATAACTTATTTGGCGCCAGAGAGCAAATTCGCCAATTTTAAATAAATTTATCCTTAGATATAGATTTAATCAGTTGATTATTTTTGACAAGCGCGGAAACATTACTTATAATAACAAAGATAACCGCTTATTTCTTGCGGTTTGTGGTTTTATTTTTCCAGCCCTGTTGCCAAAGGGGCATGTGGCGGAACTGGCAGACGCGTACGACTCAAAATCGTATGGGAGCAATCTCATGTGGGTTCGATTCCCACCATGCCCACCAAAAAAAGCGCGCGGAAACGTTGCGCTTTTTTTGTTTGCCAGCCAAACATTGCCTAACTTTATTCCTTGCCTGTCGTTCAACAGCCGAGATATTAATAAATTATCTTATCTGGCCAAGTCGCTCAGACTGGAACCAAAAAAATCCGATCATTTTTTATGATCTTATTTTTCTATAATAAATCTTTGATTTCTCGAAGATTATTCGCCGCCACCTGGGTATAAATCTGCGTGGTTTCCAGCCGGGCGTGCCCGAGCAAACTTTGAATGTAGCGCAGGTTCACATTATTTTCCAAAAGATGCGTGGCAAAGCTATGGCGCAAAGTATGGGCGGAAACATTCTTTCGGATACCGCTTTTTAAGGCCGCACCAGTGACGATCTTCTGCAAACTGCGAATTGACATCTTTCTTTCCGGCGCAAAGCTTTCAAAAAGATATCGCAGCGGCTGATAGGCAAGCAGATACTTGCCGATATTTTCCAGGACGGTTTGCGCGATGATGGTGATTCTGTCTTTTCGGCCTTTGCCGGCCTTCACGAATACGGACTTGCGTTCAAAATCAATCTGATCAATTTCAAGATTCCGCAGTTCATCCACGCGCAGGCCGGTGCTATATAATACTTGGATAACGAGTTTATGTTTGAGGTTATCAGTGGAATTAATCATGCGGACAATTTCGGATTTAGCCAAAACCGTTGGCAGACTTTTCTCTTTTTTCGGCCGATGGATTTTATAGATCATTTTCCGCTCCAGGATAGCGCCGTAATAAAATTTTAACGCGTTTATTGCCACATCAACGGTCGCGCGCGCTTTATTCCCGGAGATTAAAAAATCAAGGCAATCCTTAATGTCTTGGCTGTTTATTCCTAAGGGTGATTTATAGTTTGCAAATCTTAGCAATTCTTTGTTATAATAAA
>PCSD01000098.1:0-278 GCA_002771615.1 Candidatus Falkowbacteria bacterium CG23_combo_of_CG06-09_8_20_14_all_49_15 | reverse complement strand
GGAAATAGTCCTGGCGCTAAAATTCCTTAGCCGCATTTCCTGCTCAAGCCGAAATTCCCAATTCCTTTCTGACCGCGTATTATTATGCTTTTGAAATTGTGTATACATATCCCTCCTTATTTACACGTTTTACATTTTTATTTTACCTAATATCTAATATTAAATCAATAGGTTCATATATAAGTTTGATTCCAGAATCTAACGCAACATATTTGGCGCGAAGCGCCAATAATGCTAAGTTAGATTTCTATGAAAAATTATAAAAGATTAAGTGAGAT
>PCSD01000012.1 GCA_002771615.1 Candidatus Falkowbacteria bacterium CG23_combo_of_CG06-09_8_20_14_all_49_15 | reverse complement strand
AACTAACAAAAGTGTCTAAATAGGACATTTCTAAAAAACGCCAAATAGGACATTTCTAAAAAACCTTTACAGTGAAATCGGTTATATTGAAATTTTTTAATAATAATGTTAGTATAAAGCCAGATTAAAGAGGCGGAAGATATTAAATTATGGCCCATCCATTCCTGCAAATAAAAACTGAAGAAACCCGTACTATTGACGCCGACGCCAGCCGGCTTTTTCAAGTTATTTTTAATGAGCAAAAAAAAGCGGCAGAAGCAAAGGGCCAAGATCGGGAAGAGCCGCGGATCAATGTTTCGGTTCTGATTTCCAAGATGTCTTTTTACTATGAAAAGATCAGGAACATGGTGGATTACAAGGAAGAATATCTTCTGCGCAAGAATGCCGTGGAAAGGATTCTCCGCCGCCAGATCGTGATTGAATCCGTGATCAAACAGCTGAATTTGGACGAGATCGCCAAGCACCTGCTGACCGAGCTGATCCGCGCCGGTTATCTGCCGAACAACAATGTCCCGATCGCGAAAATTACCGAGATCAGCCAGGTGATTGAAAAATATATCGTTTTGCGCCACAGTTGCCACCAAGCCGCCAGTGTTGATTTTCAAACGAAAAACGAGCTCTCGCGCTGGATGATCGCCTTGGCCGCCAGTGAAATTGAAGAAAGGCTGGGCGACAGCGAGATTGACGGGACAGTGGTAAAAAATATGTACGGCATCCTGAAAGACGGCGTGGAATTGCCGGACGATTCCCCGTATCTTTCCGACCTGCAACTGCAGATTTATATCGGTATTCACCGTTCATTTTTGAAATACGACCGCGATATGCTCTCTTACATTATTTTCAAATATTATGTTTCCGGTTGGAAAACAGCCGGTCGCGCGGAAGCGGATCGGATCGGCCGCCAGCTGCTCGCCTTAAAGACCGCCATTGACCGCCAGATTGACCACCCTTTGAGCCGCCAGCTGAGCCGCCTGATCAGCCGCTATACGATTTTTTTCCGGGTTCTGACGGAAATCATCCAGGACAATCCGGTTTCCAGTTATCTCGCTTTCAAGCAGGAGGCTAAATCTTTCGCCAAACTGGTCAAAGAAAAATGCGAAGAAAATTACAAGCGGGCGAAAAAAAAGCTTTGGCGCTCGGCCCTCCGGAGCATCATCTATATCTTCATCACCAAATCCGTTTTCGCGGTTTTACTGGAAGTGCCGACTGTCGCTTTTTTCGGCGGCGAGATCAATAATTTCGCGCTGGCCGTCAATGTCTCTTTTCCCGCCCTGCTTTTGTATCTGATCGTCCTTTTTTCCAAACAGCCGGGCGAAGAGAACACCAAGAAGATCATTGAAGGCATTGAGGAAATCGTCTTCACGGAAAAAAAACGTTCGGATAGATTCCGTTTGTATACCCCGGCCCAAAGAAGCGTTTTTATCAACACATTTTTCGGCTTATTTTACGCCGTGACCTTCCTTTTCTCTTTCGGCGCCGTGATCTGGGCGCTCAACAAGATTAATTTCAACTGGGTGAGCATCGTGATTTTCCTGTTTTTCCTGACTTTGGTCAGTTTTTTCGCGAGCCGCATCCGGCGGGGCATCAAGGAAGTGTTTGTGGTGGAGCCGAAAGAGAACATCCTCAGCTTCTTATCGGATTTTTTCTATACCCCGATTATCCTGGCGGGAAAATGGATCAGCGAAAAATTTTCCCGCGTCAATGTTTTTGTTTTTATCCTGGATTTCATCATTGAAGCGCCGTTCAAGATTTTCGTGGAAGTGGCGGAAGAATGGTCGCGCTATGTCAAAGAGCGTAAAGATGGGATCATGTGAACGTCGGACCAGTGTCCGTAAACAATTTTTATGGGAATTTTGTATATCATCGCGACGCCGATCGGCAATTTGGAAGATGTGAGCTTCCGCGCGATCCGGCTTTTGGGCGAAGTGGACTTGGTGTTATGCGAAGACACGCGGGTGACGGCCAGATTGCTCGCGCGTTATCGGCTGAAAACGCCGGTTTTGTCCTATCATCAGCATACGGACGAGAAAAAGCTGGATTTGGTCTTGGGTATGCTGGCGCGCGGGAAAAATCTGGCTTTGGTGAGCGACGCCGGCACGCCCGGCATTTCCGATCCGGGCGGACAGCTGGTGGCCGCGGCCCGCGAACGATTCGGAGAAGAGGTCAAGGTGGAATCCGTGCCCGGCCCGTCCGCCGTCACCGCCGCCCTGTCCATTTCCGGCATCCCGACCGACCGCTTCCTTTTCCTGGGCTTCCTGCCCCACAAGAAAGGCCGCCAGACCATGCTGGTCAAGATCGCTGTGAGCGAATTCCCGGTCGTGGTTTACGAATCCAAGCACCGGATCCTGAAATTGCTGGACGAGCTGGAAGCGCTCAATCAGCAGATCGGGAAATTTTTATCCGCGGGCCCAGAAAAGCCGGCCGGCGCCTGGGCGGCCTTGCCCCGCGACCAATTGTCCAAGATCAAGCCGGTCACGTCGGTCGTGGTCTGCCGCGAATTATCCAAGATGCATGAAACGGTTTACCGCGGGGAGCCGAAAGCGATCAAGGCCATGATCCAAGCCAGCCACAACGAACAGAAAGGCGAATTCGTGGTTATTATTGGACGTTAAGCGCATAATAATATTTCATTTAGTATGCACAAACATACTTCCTTACAATATGTCTTGTACGCCAGCCCCGAACGGGTTCGGAAGATGGCCTCAACCAGAAAATTTATTTCCTTTATGTAGTTTGATTCCAGAATCTAACGCAACATATTTGGCGCGAAGCGCCAATAATGCTAAGTTAGATTTCTATGAAAAATTATAAAAG
>PCSD01000095.1 GCA_002771615.1 Candidatus Falkowbacteria bacterium CG23_combo_of_CG06-09_8_20_14_all_49_15 | reverse complement strand
ATTACTGCTAAGCGCTTTTTAAATTAATCCACTAATATTAAACATTGAAAGTGTTGCGTTAGATTCTGGAAACCAACTTAGTAAAAATAATCTGATTATATAAATTTTTATTTTCTTTCAACCAGTCCAAGGCCAAAATGGCGTTTTGATTTTCATTGGAACGGCGGATTTTCGCGCCTTGATCAATTTTTAAAATTGCTTCTATCCGTTTCCGACGAATTTCCGGCGTGGTCGGAATTGGCTGGCCGCCGCCGCCGATACAGCCGCCCGGGCAAGCCATGACTTCCAGATAATCAAAATCCGCAAGATGATCAAGCACGGCGCGGATATTCCCAATGCCATTCACCACGCCGACGCGCAATCGATGCCCGCCCAATTCAACGGTCGCGGATTTCACGCCGGATAAACCGCGCACTTCCTCAAAATCTATACGAGTCCGGCAGATCTTAGCTTGACCTTTTTGGCAAAGCGAAAAAGCGGCGGCGCGCAAAGCGGATTCCATCACTCCGCCGGATCCGCCGAATAAAGCGGCTCCGCCGCTGTAATCGCCGAGCAAGGCGTCCGGTTGATCTTTGGGCAAAGTTTTCAGATCCAGATCGTTTTTCTTGAAAAGAAAAGACAATTCCCTGGCCGTGAGGACATGGTCAACCGGCGCCAAATCCTTAATTCTTAATTCCGGCCTTTTCGCCTCGTATTTTTTGGCCGTACAAGGCATAACGGAAACAACGACAATGTTCTCAGGTTTTATGTTCATGCGCCGCGCCCAATAAGTTTTGATGATCCCGCCGCTGTGGATGTGAGGTGAGCGGACCGTGGTCAGATTCGGGATTAAACGCGGCTCATAAAATTCAACATAATTTACCCAACCCGGGCAACAGGAAGTGAACATCGGCAAATTCTTTTTTGCGGCCAGCCGGTCCAAAAGTTCTTCTGCCTCAACTATTGTTGTAATGTCAGCCCCAAAATTGACATCAAAGACATATTTAAAACCGAGGCGGCGCAAACCGGAGATAATTTTTTCCGCTACATTCCGTCCATATGGAAGATCAAAATCTTCGCCGACGGTCACGCGCACGGACGGCGCAATCTGAGCGACCATAATTTTATCCGGGTCGGCCAAATCCCTTTCCACAAGCGGCCATTCGGATTGTTCCTGAGCGGCGCTGACCGGGCAATGGAGGGCGCATTGGCCGCACAGAATGCAATAAGCGCCGGACCGGGCAACCGGTTTGATTTCCTGGTTAACGCCCTTTCCGGATACTTCCAGATAATCAATTTTCTGAAGAAGCGAACAAGCGTCCACGCAATTGCGGCAGTCAATACATTGCGAACCGTCCAATTCCACGGCATTGGCGAAAGAATACTTCTGCCTCTGTCCTTTACGGTCAGAAAAACGGTTGATTTTAATTTTGTATTTTTCCGCGTAAAAAAGAAGCGGGCATTCAAAACGCCAGACGCAAGTCGGGCACTTTTCAATATGTTCGGCAAAAATCAGCTCAAGATTCAAATTTCTTTCCTGTCGGACCCGGGCTGAGTCGGTCGTGATCTCCATGCCTTCTTCCACCAGGATCGCGCAAGAAGGTTCAAGTTTCGGACGGCCTTTGATTTCCACGACACAGACCCGGCAATTGGTTTTGGCCGGAAAATCCGGATGACCGCACAGACCCGGGATCGACAGGCCGTTTTTTTTGGCGGCTTGCATGATTGTATCACCCGGCGCGCAGGCCGCTGCCTGCCCATTAAGTTTGAAATGAATTTCTTTTTTAGCCATAAATTTCTTAATATTCTGGTCTGGTCCGCTACTATTCAAAAACGGCGGCTCTCCGGATAAATACGGCATTAGATCAATTTAAAATTTTATTTATTAAACCGCGCCAATCGGGTGAAAAAATAAAAAACTTTTCAATTTTATCACGAAAAATTAGTAAGAATTTTCAAAAACAAGCGCAAAGGTCTTGAGCGGCGGCCATTGGGAAATCCGGCCAAAGGCTGGCATCCGAACGTTTCAGGACGTTATTAATATATGATCGGATCGGAATTGGCACACTGCGGCCCAAAGCGCAAAAAGAAGTGTCGGCCAAGGCGGAAAGGATCTCACCGGCCAGCGCCCAATCAGGCGTCCGCTCGGAAAATATCTTTTGCAGGCGATAAGTGCCTTCGCGGCAAGGCGTACATTGGCCGCACGATTGGCGCGCGAAAAAATCTATCCAGCCCCGGATCAGATCAAGAGGCGCGTGCTTGCTCTGGCTGTAGACCGTGATTGATCCGGCCCCGCCGACTGCCTGTTTGAGCTGGTCCATATTTAAAACCAGACCGCTCGCGTCGCCGCCTACTTGAACAAAAAAAGGAAAATCCGGATAATTGTCCGTTTCAATCAAGACTTGCTTAATCGTCCAATTTTCCGGCTTAGAATAGACGCCGGTCCAAAGACAATCGCCGTTAATCGTATAAAATTTTTCCTGCCGGTACTCATCTTTGGCCAGCAAAGCGATTTGATAAAGAGTTTCAATGTTATGCACCAAAGTGGGGCAAGCAAAAAGGCCGGAAACCGTGGGAAAAGGCGGCCGGAGCCGCGGTTCAATTTTTTTATTTTCCAGCGCGTTTAAAACCGCGGTTTCCTCACCGCCGATATAACCGGCGTCTTTGGGCTTTTTAACTATTTCCAAATAAGCGGGCTGGCGGCGCCGTAAATCTTTTTCCAAAAGCGCATAGTAGCTCGGATTCAAATAAAAAAAAGCTCGTTTAATGGAAAAAAAATTAACGGCTAAATCAAGGCCGTAAAAAAAATCTTCTAAAAAATTTTTCAGAATATGGAAATCTTTCTTAATGCCGGGCTCCCCTTCCGATCCGTTAATAACCAGATATTTTGTCTTTCCGGGTGCTTCTTTGACCGCCTCCCATTTCCGCCATACCGGAAAACCGGCGCCGCCGCGCCCGGTTAAATTTGTTTTTTTTAATTTTGCCAGCAAATCCATAGACGCAATTTTTAATCTTATTTTTTATTGCAAAGATTTTTTATTGATGTATCCGCACAGGTCCAAAAGGCGGTTGGCATAGCCCCATTCATTATCATACCAGGCGATAATTTTGGCCAGATCGCCGTCAATGACCGCGGTCAGGGGCAAGTCAACGATGGCGCTGGCTGGGTGACCGATTAAGTCGCTGGAGACCAGCGGTTCCTGGCTCACAGCCAAAATGTTTTTCCACCGCGGGTTGGCGGCCGCTTTGGTCAGGGCGGAATTGATGTCTTCGGGGCGGGATTTCTTTTTCAGACAGACAACCAAATCGCACAATGAAACCAGCGGCGTCGGCACGCGGACGGCCAAGCCGCCAAAAATCCCTTTCAATCCCGGGATGGTCTCGGCCACGGCGGTCGCGGCTCCGGTCGTGGTCGGCACGATGTTCTGAGCCGCCGCCCGCGCCCGGCGCAAATCTTTATGCGGGCCGTCAACCAGATTTTGGTCGGCTGTGTAAGAATGGATGGTGGTCATGGCCGCGCGCCGCACGCCGAATTGTTCTTGGATGACGGCCATGATCGGGGCCAAACAATTGGTCGTGCAGGAAGCCATGGACAGAATCTGGTCGCTTTTTTTGATCTTTTCCTCATTAACACCAAGGACAATGGTTTTTACCCCGTCTTTGGCCGGCGCGGAGATTATGACCTTTTTTGCGCCGGCGCGCAGATGCGCATCCGCTTCCGAGGGACGGCGGAAGCGGCCGGTTGATTCAATCACCAGATCCGCTTCTAAATCGCGCCAGGGCAGGTTAACCGGATCTTTTTCCGCCAACACTTGGATCTTTTGTCCGGAAACATTAAGAAAATCCCGCCCGGCTTTGATTTTCAAAACTGAACGGCCGGAACAGGAATCATAGCGGAGCAGATGCGCCAAGGTTCCGGGGTCCGTTAAATCGTTCACGGCGACAATCTGAAAAGGAAAATTTTTCGGCGCGACAAAATATGCCTTCAGCACGGCGCGGCCGATGCGGCCAAAGCCGTTAATCGCGATCTTCATATTTTTGGAATATTTTTAATAAAGTTATTAACAGCTAACTTTTTTATTATAACATATTTTTCCTAAAACAAAAAAACGGTTTCTTTACCGTTTTTTATTTTTACTTAACGCTTAATTTTAGGCTAAATTTTGATTTTTTTTGCTTCCACTTCCACTTTGGCGGGATTTTCCCCGTTTTCCGGCGCCAATTCCACGTCCACCGTGCCGCGCAAAGGGTGATAACCGATCACCAAGCCTTTCCGACCTTCCACCTTGACATGCGCGCCTAAAGGCGGGAGATTTTTCGCCAAGTCTTCATAGCCTTTTTGCTCATAGTTCAAACAGCACATCAGCCGTCCGCACAAACCGGAAATCCGATCCGAACCGCGGTGCGCGCACTGCTGGAGCTCAGCCATTTCCGAGGTTATTGACTGAAGTTCAAAAAGATGGGTTTGGCAGCATAAACGCCGTCCGCAATGGCCGCAATCGCCGGTGATTTTCGCCTCATCGCGGATGCCGATCTGCTGAAGGCGGATGGAACGGTTGAAATGCCTGGTCATGTCTTTGACCAAGTCGCGGAAATCAACCCGGCCGTCCGCGATAAAAGCGAAGGTCAGGCGGGAACCTTCAAAATTATAATGCAGATCAACCAGCTTCATGTCTAAATTATGTTTTTTAATGAGAAATTTGCAGTCCGCCAGATCTTTTTTCCGATTTTCATCGCCGGGGATTCTTTCCCAATCCGAAACATCCGCTCGGCGCGTAACCATTGGCAAGACAAACGTTTCCGGCGCCGCTTCCGGAGCCGGACCGCCATTCCCTTCTCCGTTTAAGCTGGCGGCGGATTGATTGAGTCCAAGATAAGGAGCCAATTCATCATCCACAACTTCTTTGGTTTCCAGCACCGTGCCGATCTCTAGGCCGGATTCTGCCCGGATAATCGCTTTTTCACCCCGTTTTAAGAGATTATCTCCGCAATTATAATATTTTGGCTTATCCCAAGCCGTAATTTGAATTTTGGCCAGTTTCATAAGCTGATTTAAAAAATGACTTTTAAACAAGCGACCAGCGGGTAAACGACTCCACTTTTATCGTGTCCAGAATCTCTTTAACTTTTTTCTTTTCTTCTTTGATATATTCTTGTTCCAGCAGGCAGAATTCAGAAAAATATTTGTTAAGTTTTCCGTCAATTATTTTTTCCTGGATTTGGGCCGGCTTGCCTTCGGCCGCGAGTTGAGCGCGGTAGATATCTTTTTCTTTGGCAATGATATCGGCCGGAACATCCGCGGAAGAAATATAAAGAGGATTGGCGGCCGCCACCTGCATCGCGATTTCAAAAGCCAGATCTTTCTGGTTCGGCGCGGATAAGACCGCGAGGGCGGCGATTTTCCCCCCGGCATGCGCGTAAACCGCCAATGTGCCGGTCGTATTCTGCTTGAAATAGCGGCTTAAGGAAATTTTTTCGCCGATCACGCCGCTCAAAATCTGCAAATGTTCGGAAACCGGCTGGCCGTCCAAAGGCAAAGCCAGCAAAGCCGGCAGATCCGCCGCTGATTTTTCCTTGGCCAAGCTGAAGATTTTTTGCGCCAGCTGGTTAAAACGTTCGCTTTTGATCACAAAATCGGTTTCCGCGGTCATTTCCAGCAAGAAAGCATTTTGCCGCGCATCGTCGGCCCAAACCATTATGACGCCTTCGCCGGCTACCCGGTCGTTCCTTTTCGCCGCTTTGGCCATGCCTTTCTGGCGGAGGAGTAAAAGCGCTTTTTCCTTGTCGCCTTGCGCCTCGCGGATCGCGTTTTGACAGTCTTGAACGCCGGCCCCGCTTATTTCCCGCACTTCTTTAAGCAATGATAATGAATCCATATCTTTTAATAGATAATTTAATTTATTCTTTCACAATCTCTTTGATCGGCTCTTTTCCGCCGCTCGCGGCGCTTTCCGTCTTTTTACTTAGAGCCTCAACCAAATTCTTCTCCACGCAAGAGAGGACCAGCTTGATGGTTTTGGTCGCGTCATCGTTGGCGGGAATGACATATTTGATGCCGCTTGGATTCGCGTTTGTATCGCAAACCGCGATCAAAGGGATGTTTTTCTTTTTGGCTTCCAGGATCGCGTTTTTTTCCACTTTCACGTCCCAGACAAAAATCGCGTCCGGTAAACGTTTTAGGCTGACCAATCCGCCGACTTTGAATTCCAGACGCTTGATTTCCCGATCAAAATCCAGCCGTTCTTTTTTGGTGTATTTGCCAAGTTTACCGAGTTTTTTCTCGTCCACCAATTTGCTGTATTTATTGATCGCCTTTTTTATGACGGCAAAATTTGTCACGATGCCGGCCAGCCATTTGCCGGTTACATACGGCATATTCACGGCCTTGGCGGTCTTTTCCATCTGTTTTTTTACTTGTGTTTTGGAACCGACAAACAGGATGGTCTTATTGTCAAAAATCATTTTGGCCATGAACTCAATGGCCGCGCCCAAATTTTCCCGCGATTTACGCAGATCAATGATGTGAACGCCGTTTCTTTTGGCAAAGATATAAGGGGCCATTTTCGGATACCACTTGAACGTACGATGCCCGAAATGCATGCCGGCCTTAAGCATGTCCTCCAAGCTTGGCAGATTAATCATAGGTTTTTCCTTTCTTCCTCCGCCAACCGCAAATAGGATTTGTTTTAAATTATCCTATTCAAGGAAAATTATCGTTGGCGTGAGAGATTTAATTAAATAATAAAATCGGCTTCCCTTTTATAAGGAGAGCGTTTTATACATTATAATAAATAGGAGTAAATGTCAATCTTGACAAAATAATTTAATCATTTTCCAATATAATTCCACCCCCCACAAGCTGACGTCCGCGGTAAAAAACCGCGGATTGGCCGGGTGTAATCGCTTTCTGCGCGACAGTTAATTCAATAATGATTTTTTTATCTGGGCCGGGGCCGGAGACAGCCTTAAGCAAACCTTGGGCGCCCGGATGACGATAGCGGAAGACGATACGGGCGGACAAGGGCAGGCGCGGACGCGCGCCTTTAATCCAATTCACAAACCCGACAATGAAACTTTTTTTCCGGAACAAATCCGGCCGGTCCGGTCCGGCCACTAAAAGCGCATTAGCGGCTCGGTCTTTCCCATAGACATAATAAGGGCCGGCGCCGCCGACCGCGATTCCCTGCCTTTGGCCGATGGTATAAAGCGGCAGGCCTTCGTGTTGCCCGATTATTTTACTGTCCGGCGCTATGATCGGACCGGGCCGAAGACGGAGCGAGGATCTTAAAAAAGATTGATGGCCGGCGCTTTGGGATAAAAAACAGGCATCATGGCTTTCTTTCTCCAGGCTCGGCAAACCGGCCCGCTTGGCCAAGCGGCGCACCAAAGTCTTGCGCAAATCGCCCAAAGGGAAAAGGACCGGCCGGATTTGGGCCGGCGTCAGGCCCCAAAGAAAATAGGATTGGTCTTTACTCTGGTCAGCGGCTGACCAAAGTTCAAAAACCGACGCGCGGCCGGCTCCCTCTTTTTTTTCCCGGCGCCGGACATAATGGCCGGTAGCCAGGTAATCAGCGCCGGCCGCCAAAGCCCGCCGCAGGAGATCGCCGAATTTTACCAAGCGGTTGCAGATGGCGCAGGGGTTGGGCGTAACTCCCTGCTCGTAAGAATCCAAGTAATATTTTTTTACTTTGGCCGCGAACTGATCGGCCAAGTTGACCACGCGCAACTCCATGGACAGGCGCCGGCAAACGGCTCGAGCCGCTCTTTCCGCTTCATTTTCATTCGGGTTGCCCAGACGCATAAACAGTCCGAAAGCGGTTTTTGCTTGTTTTTTGACCAACAAAGCCGCGACGCTGGAATCAACCCCGCCGGACATGGCCACGGCGATCACGGATTTTTTCAGCATAGAAATATTAGCGAATTAGCTGATTGGCGGATTATTAAATCGGGCCGGCCAAGGCTAAGAATAAATATTTACGCTTCAATATCCAATACACAATATTCAATCAATATAATTTCCAGCAGCATTTGCTAAACGTATAAAAATCAGATAATACCGATTAGGCCGGCGAAATTTTCCAGCGGATGCATTCTTACGGAAAATAAAGCAATCAGAAAAAATATCGCCAGCAATGACTGGACAATGACCGGCTTATGCTGAAAGCGCCAGCGGATCATAATATTCAGGCTCAAGGCGCCGATCATGAACATGATGGCGCCGAACATAATCAAGCGTGAATAATGAATAATATCCAAGCCTCGCTTGACGGGCGCGCTGTCCAAACTGGGAAAATAGGCGATTGATTTCAACGGCTGGGGGACGATTTCCGGATTGTCCGGCGCTTGAGCCGCGTCCCGCGCGGCAAAATCCGGGATTTCCAAGACTGCCAGCCGGTCCGGCCGGACGGCAGTCTGAGGCGCCGTTTGGTCAAGCGCTCCGATTTCCGCGGCCGGAGGTCCAGCCGGCAATTTTTCCTGGCCAAGCGGCGCGGCCGGCGGATCAGACGGAGCAGGCGAAAAATTGTTCGCGGACGCGGCCACGGTCGGCGGACGAATTTCTGTCGCTTCCGGAACGGCCGGTTGGGCCGGGCCGGCTGTTTTTGGCCGGACAATATTTTCTTCTTTCGCGGGCGTAAAAGCGGCTGCGGCTTCGGACGCGATGATCTTGGCCTGATTGGCGGTAGTGCCGGCCGTAATGGCGGTGGCGGGCGCAATGGCCAAGTCCAAAGTCTTTTCCGCGCCGAAAATTTGCACGAGAATATTGGTGGACTGGCCGTTGATTTTTCCACTGATGACCGCCAGACCGACATCATGGTACCGTTCGTTCAAGATATTTTTCCGGTGGCTGGGCGAAGCCATCAAGGCATTGTGCGCGGACAAGCCGGAGGAAAAATTCATGGCCAAATTTTCACCGACATAAAGATATGGGTAATCGGCGCGTTCAATCCAATCCCAAGGCTGGCGGCCGTCCGGCGATTGATGGGCGAAATAATCGCGTTCGGACATATCCTGCGCCTTTTTCAAAGCCGAAGCAGACAGAGCCGCGTTCAGAACCAAGGGCGGCAAGCCGGATACGTCCCGATCCTGGTTAATGAGGGATAAGACTTCGTTTTCCATCAGTCCGGACATGCGCGCCGGATTGGGATAGATAAAAAAAACATAAGCCAACGCGGAAAATTTCAGCACGGTCAGGAAAAGGACGATGACCAGTAAAGAATGAGGACGTAAAATTTTCGGTTTATGCCCGTTGGCGGCCTGCGGGATAAAATAATCGGAAAAAATTTTTATTGAATCATGAAAATATTTTTGCGCGCCTTCTTCCCGGCCAATCAGCTGTTTGACTTCTTTTTTTTCGCCCTGCCAGAATGAACACCAATTGCTCCTGAAATCGCGGAGACAAAAAGGGCCGCGAAAAATCCGGTAGAGCCTGGACAGCAATCCGACTAAGAAGAAAAACGCCAAAATTTTTTTCCAAAATGATTTATTCTCTTTCATATTTATTCTTCAACCTTCAGCCGGCCGATGACCACCAGCCTGTTGGCCGTGGAATAGAGCGGATGGCAAGTAAAAAGCGTAACAATCGGCTGAGCGGAAGGTTTTAAAATGGAACGGTCGCTGGCCGGAACGATTTTTGTTTCCAAGATTCGGTAAGCATAGGTTTGCCCATGCCAATAGAGGAAAAATTCGTCGTTGGCGGACAGCTTGTCCAGAAGATAAAAAGTCAGGTTATTGGGCGGGAGGTATTTGAAACGGTGGCCGGTAATGACCGTGTTCCCGCCCCGCGCCGGCGTGGACGAATCAGGCACGCGCCAGACACCGCGCGCGAGCCCGTATTCCTCGTTGTCTGATTCAATGATCGGGGCGTTGACCCCGATTTTTGGGATGATCAAGCGGTCGGCGGAAACGGAAATATCCGCCTCGGGCAGACGTCCGGACAGATTATCCTCTTTCCTGTCCGCTTTGCGCGCGGCTTCCTGATCGGATTCAAGCTGGACATTAACAACATTTACCCGGGGCTGAAATTTGAGCCATTGGTATTTTAATAAAGGATAAAAAGGAAGAAAAAGCAGATATGATGCTAAAATAATACAAAAAATAACGGATATGACAAATAACCGCTCAAAAAATTTTTTTTTCTTTCTAATGACAGAAAAAACTTCTCTCATCTGTTCAGATTTTAACACTTTTTTAAACTATAGGCAAAGTTTATAGGCAAAAAGTGAAAAAATTTATAAACAATGATTGGCGATAGTTAAAAAAATCGTAAGTTTGGGTGATGAACTTTACGACCAAAATCACTAATTAAAAATCCACCGCCTGGCGGTCTTTTTACCTCCAAAAAAAACACCTTGGGCGCTAAAACAGCGCCCAAGGTGTTTGGTAAAAAGTGCTACAGAGAAATTTCGGCCAAGCGCCGCCGGCTTTGCCAGGCAAAACCCAGTCCGATCGCCAGAAGAACCAAGAGGATTCCCAGTTCGTTTATCCGAAAACCGGAAGCGGCCAAGACTTCAATTTTTGCTACTCGCACAAGCGCGCTGTCTTTGACTTCGCCATGGTTGAAAGCGGAAGCGATGGCCAGGTTTTCATATTCACCCGCGGACGCGTCCGATTTAATATTGACCGCGTATTCCACGGTTTTGCTCTGGCCAGGCGCCAAATCGCCGATGACCCAGGTTTTTTCCTGCCCGCCGCCTTCGGCATATTCCATCACATCAGGCAGAATATCGCGTAAATTGACGCTGAAAGCGGTCAAATTGCCGGTATTGGCGACGGTGACGGTAAAAGACAGGTTTTTATCGCCCGGATTGACCAAATCTTTAGCGCTGATCTTGCTGATACTCAAAACGGGCAAGCCTTCTTCACCCAAAACAATAGGCTCAAGCGACGATTTTGGAGCGGATGCGGGCAGGCCTGATCCGAAATTATTGGTTGAAAATAATGTCGTATTGTTTTCGGTTTCGCATATTTCATTACACCCGTCCCCGGACACCAGATTGCCGTCGTCGCATTCTTCGCCGGATTCAATGATATTATTTCCGCAAATTGGTCCGCCACCACTGCCATCTA
>PCSD01000105.1 GCA_002771615.1 Candidatus Falkowbacteria bacterium CG23_combo_of_CG06-09_8_20_14_all_49_15 | reverse complement strand
CAGTAAATTAGTTTACTGTTATATACAAGCCCCTATATTTTATAGTTATTCAATTTTATCATAAGAATCCCTGGGCCTGCGCGCCATTGGCACTCCCTGAAAAAAGGCGGAACTAATTTTTCAATTTGTTTATTTCTTAACAATCGCAGAGCTGATATTTTAATTTTCACTGGCTTGCGGTAAATATAGTCTCTTGATCCAATAATATTTTCACGCTTTGCTTGATTATTTTTATAGAATTCATATTGGAATTTGAAAATTTTTCCTAAGCGCTAAGATAGGGAGAAAAAACTATTATTTATCGCGCCCGGCTCAGAATTTTTTTTCGGGAATCGATTTTAAAGGAAATGTTTTAAACAAACGGCTGAATTTGATTTAGCGGCCGGCAACGAATTTCAGGCCGCCGCAATTTTTGGCCAAACCTTTCATTTCCATAACCATCAAGGTGGCGGCGACAATCGCGGCCGCCAGCCCGCTTTGCCGCGTCAGATCGTCAATATGCACCGGTTCATAGCTTAATAAAGGCAGAAGAATTTTTTCCTCCGCGGTTTGGGGCATGATTTTTTTATTGTCAATATAGGCGGTAATCTGCTTTAAGTCAAGGGCGGTGATGATGTCTTGGGCCGAAGTGACCGGCATTCCGCCTTGCTTGATGAGCATGTTCGGGCCAATGGAGGCGGGGGAAAAAATCGGTCCGGGCACGGCGAAAACATCGCGGTTTTGCTCCAGGGCCTGGCGCGCCGTGATCAGGGCGCCGGATTTTTCCCCGGCTTCAATCACCAGGGTGGCCAGGCACAGGCCGGCGATGACGCGGTTTCTTTGGGGAAAATGGTGCCGAAGCGGTTCGGCGCGCAAAGGAAATTCAGAGATGACGGCCCCGCCTTCGGCCGCGATTCGGTCGGCTAGGTAGCGGTTGGCGGACGGATAGATGGCGCTCCGGCTCAAACCGGAGCCAAGCACGGCCAAGGTGGCCGTGCCCGCCCGCAAGGCCGCTTCGTGGGCGATGGCGTCAATGCCCAGGGCCAGGCCGCTGACAATGACAAAGCCGCAACGAGCCAGATCGCCGGCCAGTTGCTCCGTTGCCTGGCGGCCGTAAGGCGTGAATTTGCGCGTGCCGACCACGGCCAAACCGTGCCGTTCGGGCGCGGGCCAGTGACCGCGGTAATAAAGCAAGGCCGGCGGATCATAAATTTCTCGGAGCAGGGCCGGATATTCCGGATCGGCCAGGGACAAGGCTTGCACCCCTTCTTTGTCCATATCCGCCAGCAAAGCGTCCGGATTAATCGCGGAACGAAAAATCACGAATTCCTCGGCCGTCTTTTCGTTTAGGCCGGCCCGGACAAGATCGGTCTTATCCGCGTTAAAACCAGCTTCCCAATCGGAAAAAAAATTTTTAATTTTTCGCAGGCTGGCCGGACCGAACTTGGAAAATTGGCTCAAGGCGATGAGAAATTTATTGTTGATTGTGGTTTGTTCCATTTATATATATTAGCGCCTAAAGCGCCCTGGCCGCAAGTCGGTGTATAGTTAACAGGTGTTACCCATAACTATACCAAGTGTCACCCTATGGTGTTAACTGTACAGTCGGAGCGCTTTAGGCGCTTTGGCTATAATGAAAACACCGCCTAAAAAGGCGGTGTTTTCTTTTAATCCCCATGCTCGCCCTACCACCACCAGATGTGATAAGGCTAGAAGGAGAGGGCTGGGCCAATTTAACAATTCTCTTTTTGGCTGTTAAATTAACCAAGCCCTGGTCAAAGAACGAAAGGAATTGAGGCGCGGCGGAAGACATAGTGCCCTCCGCCGCGTTTTTTAAAAGAACCATTGGCCCGCCGGATAAGCGGGTCAGCCAGCCAGCCATTGTCAGGCTGTCTTGGCCGATCAAATCATTTTTTGATCTGATCGGGATAGGTTTTCGCGCCAATCCCCATCAGACCAATCAACGGCCATGGATCGTCATTCAAGACCGGTGCAAAAAAGGCGACAGTTGAAAATCGGACTGGATATTTTTCTGCCTTTTCCCCTGATCCATCAACGTTTCTTTGATTAAATTCAGGGAAAAGGCGGCTAAGATGACAATAAAAAAAGCAATGGACAAGTTAAGTAAGAGTCCAGGCCAGCTGAACTCCTGTTCCACTGCTTTCTTTTTCAAACGCTGATAGTATTTCCAGCCGCTGAAAGGCGGAAAAATCATCGGCGATGATTTGAAATTGACTTCAGTCATTTTTGTTTTTTTATTTTTGTTTTTGCTGTTTTTTTTCTTGGTCAGTCCAAATATTTTCAACGCTTATGAATACAGTATAGCAAATTTTATCGTTCTTGTCAACGGGAAAAATTTTTTTACCGCGCGTCCGGACGTTCATTTGCGCCTTGGGCCGTAAAAAAACAAGGCGAATTTTCGGATCCGGCTTGTTTTTTTCAAGATGATCTATTTTTTGGCCGCGAAAGCCTGGTTGAATTTCTTGTGCAGGCGGGATTTTTTCCGGTTGCGGGCATTTTTCTTAATGAAGCCTTTTTGCGCCGCTTTGTCTATCTGCTTTAACGATTTTTTCAGAAGCTCCCGGGCTTTTTCTTCTTTGGCGCTGATGGCACGGCGGGTTTGCTTGATGATTTTTTTCAGGCTGTCATTGGCCTTTTTGTTCACGGCGTGGCGCTTGATGCTTTTTCGCAGTTCTTTTTTGGCTGATTTTATGATGGGCATAAATATTTATTATTATATTACTTAGTTTCTAGAATTTAACGCAACAGTATTGTTAATTAGTTGATTAAATACTTCATAAGGT
>PCSD01000103.1 GCA_002771615.1 Candidatus Falkowbacteria bacterium CG23_combo_of_CG06-09_8_20_14_all_49_15 | reverse complement strand
AACAAAAGTGTCCAAGTAGGACATTTCTAAAAAACGCCAAATAGGACATTTCTATAAAACTTTTACAAAATTAATCCTTTATATTGATTACGGACTATGTTTATGTTATGATATAAGAGTCAGGCCTGCCTGACTTTTATAATATCTCAATCTAAATATTAGCAAAAAATAATATGTCCGGACATTCCAAATGGGCGACGACTAAAAGGCAAAAAGCGGTGGTGGACGCGAAAAAAGGCGCGATTTTCACCAAAATCGCGAATATGATTACGATTGCCGCCCGAGAAAAAGGCGGCGATCCGGAAACGAATTTTAACCTGCGCATGGCCATAGAAAAAGGACGCTCTGTCAATATGCCCAAAGAAAACGTGGAAAGAGCTATCAAGCGCGGGCTGGGCGAATTAGCCGGCGTGGCTCCGGAAGAGCTGATTTATGAAGGTTTCGGTCCGGTAAAGACCCATTTTATCGTGAAAGTCTTGACCGACAACAAAAACCGCAGTGCCGCGGAAATACGCCACCTATTCGCGGAATACGGCGGTTCTTTGGGCGCGGTGCGTTGGAATTTCAGCGAACAGGGCGTAATCCGCGTCGCGGCGGAAGATCTGCCTGACGCCCCGGATAAAGAAAGTTTTGAATTGTCCTTAATTGATGCCGGCGCCGAAGACATCAAGCGCGAAGAAGAGGGCTTGACCGTTTATTGCCAGAACCAGGCCTTGCCCCTGGTGAAAAAAATTTTTGACCGGCAAAACATCCCCACCGAATCCGCGGCTGTGGAATATGTGGCCAAAGAAAAAGCCGCGCTTGCCCCGGAAAACCGCGAAAATTTGGAAAAATTTCTGTCTGCTCTGGATGAATGCGAGGAGATTGTCGATTATTATCACAATGCGGATATTTAAGTTCGTTATTGTTCTTTTTCCCTGGCCAGCGGGTCAAGCGCCCGCGAACGGACAATTATGGTAAAAGACAAAATTCAAAAAACAATCATTGGCATTGATCCCGGCCTGGCCGATACCGGCTGGGGAGTAATCCGGGTCGCGGCCGGTGCTAATTTATCCTGTCTGGCTTGCGGCTCCCTGAAGACGCCGGCCGGTCAGTCGTTGCCGGCGCGGCTGGAAGCGATCGCCCGCGGCTTATTGCTGATCATTAAGAAATATCAGCCCGATCTGATGGCCGTGGAAGAGCTTTTTTTTTGCGCGAATGTCAAAACCGCTCTGGCTGTCGGGCAGGCGCGCGGGGTCGTTGTTTTGACCGCGAGCCAAAACCGCCTGCCGATCTTTGAATATACTCCTTTGCAGGTCAAACAAGCGGTTTCTTCCTATGGCCGGGCGAGCAAAGAACAAGTGGGCCGGATGGTCAAGCTGATTTTACAACTGGATGAAATTCCCCGGCCGGACGACGCGGCCGACGCTTTAGCCGTCGCGATTTGCGCGGCGAACGTTTAATTCATATAATCATTATCAAGCGCTTATGCCTGACCATAAGCTCAAAATTGCCCAAATTGCCAGTGAAGTTTCACCCTTCACCAAATCCGGAGGCTTGGCGGACGTGGTGGCCAGTTTGTCCAAAGCCCTCCATCACCTTAAGCACGAAGTGTTTGTCATTACGCCTTTATATGATCAAGTGATGGACAAGGAGGCCCATCATTTGGAGTTGATTAAAGATAAGATTAAAATTTATCTGAACTCCTCGGACAGTGAGACTTTCAGCATTTGGCGGGGCTATTTGGAGAAAAAATTGCCGGTTTATTTTCTGGAAAACAAAAAATATTTTTCCCAGCGCAAAAGCATGTACGGCTCCACGCACGAAAACGCGCGTTTTCTCGTTTTTGCCGTGGCGGTCTTAAAAACCATTTCTTTATTAAAGATTCCGGTGGATATTATCCAATGCCATGATTGGCACACCGGCCTGATTCCTTATTATCGGAAAACCGATTTTCGTTATTCCAAGACGCTCGGCCAGGCGAAAATCCTTTTTACCATCCATAATCTGGCTTTCCAACTCGGGCATAATTGGTGGGAAATCAAAGCGTCCGATAAAGACCGCGGCCGCGGCCGTTTGCCCCACTTGGAAGACCAGAAACTGGAAAATGTTAATTTTATCAAGCGGGCGATCTTATCCGCGGATGCGATCAATACGGTGAGCGAGCAATACCGCGAGGAAATTTTGACCCCGAAATTCGGACAGGACCTGCATTTAATTCTCCATAACCGCGCCAACCGCTTGTACGGCATTGTCAACGGCATTGATGACGAAGAATATAATCCGGCCAAGGATCCGGGTTTGTTTTTCAATTATGATCAGCAGTCGCTGGCCGGCAAATATAAAAATAAAACTGAATTACAGAAATTTTTTTCCCTGCCGCCGGAACCGGACCCGCCGGTCATCGGCATGGTGACCAGGATTACGGAACAGAAAGGCTTCGGCCTGCTCTTCAACGCCTTGTCCGGCCTCATGTCTTTGAATATTCAGCTGGTCATCATGGGCGGGGGAGACAAGGAATATGAAAATCGGATCCGGCAGATCGTCAAAAAATATCCGCGCCGGATCAGCGCCCGGCTGGAATTCAACACCCAGGACGCGACCAAAATTTATGCCGGTTCGGACATGATCCTCATGCCTTCCCGCTTTGAGCCCTGCGGCATCACCCAGCTCATCGCCATGCGCTATGGCGCGATCCCGGTAGTCCGCCATATTGGCGGCTTGATTGACACAGTGATCGATTTTAACCCGCTGACCAAGAAAGGCAATGGTTTTGTTTTTAAAAAATATACTCCCAGCGAGTTACTGGTGGCCGTTGCTCGGGCCGTGACTATTTACCAGTGCCGGGCCTATTGGCAGGACCTGGTCAGGCAAGTGATGGAAAAAAGCTATTCCTGGAAAATACCGGCCGCCAAATATGTCTTGTTGTACAAGAAAATCCGGCACGCTTGATTATTGAGTGTTGTTTCTTTGGCTTTCTTATTTTTTTAATTTTCCAGATTGCCGCCTTCAATATCCGTATGGATTAATGATAACGGCCGGATTTTAACCGCTTCCTATCTTATCATTCCCGCGCCGGCCGGAATTCATTATTTTTTAAATAATCAACCGCTTTTTTTCGGGCAAAAACATTCCTGTTATTTCCGTGCTAAGCTCAAGCATAACAGAAGGTTTTAAAAGTCCCGACTAAATCAATAATCGTATGCTTTGGATAAATTTTCTTCATCTGTACCAGCCGCCGGCCGCGCCGGAGCTGGTGGTCAGGGAAGCGACGGAAAAAAGTTATGATCGCATTTTGCGTTTGTTGGAAAAAAATCCGCGCTTGCGTTTTACCTTGAATATCACGGGTTGCTTGTTGGCCCGCTGGCCGGCTATCGGCCGTTCGGATATTCTGAATCGGCTGTCCGTTTTGGCGCGCCAGAAAAGGATTGAAATTACCGGCACCGCCGCTTATCACCCGATTTTGCCTTTGGTGGACCGGCACGAAGTAGTCCGGCAGATCCGCGAAAATGAAGCGATCTTGGCTAAATATTTGGACGCGCCCTGGGCGCGAAAAGGATTTTTCCTGCCGGAAATGGCCTATAGCCCGTTAATTGCCAAAATGGTGAAAAAATTAGGCTATCGCTGGCTGATTCTGGATGAAATCGCCCAAGACGGCCGTTTGCGTAAGGATTTTTCCGGCGCGATCAGCCACGACCGGCAGAGCGGTTTGGATCTGATTCTGCGTTCGCGCGTTTTATCCAATACTTTCGTACCCAAGGAAATCGCGGCCCGCTTGGATGAAAAAAAGCCGGACGAACCGGAGACCGTCCTAATCACCGGCACGGACGCGGAATTATACGGCTTGCGCTATCTTGACCAAAGCCGGATAATGGAAAAATTATGCGCCCGGCCGGATTTGAAAACCAGCCTGATTTCCGCTTATCTTGACCGCGTGGGCGTTTCCCGATCCGTCTGCGCGCCCGGTCCGCACAGCTGGCAGACAACGGAAAAAGAGTATCGGCGAAGAGAGCCGTTTAACCTCTGGCAAGATCGGAAAAATTCCTTGCACCGTCTTTTGTGGCAGTTGGCGGATTTGGCTTATCAAGCCGTGGAAAAAAATGCTCGGGACGCGAACTATCCTTACGCCCGCGGCCATATCGTGCGCGGCTTGGCCAGCTGTGTTTTCTGGTGGGCGAGCGGCCGCGACCTTAATCTTTTCAGTCCGACTGCCTGGAATCCGGACGAAATTGAACGCGGCGCCCTGGAAATGATCCGCGCGATCCGCTCTTTGGATAATCCCCGCACCCGGGCGTTAAAGATGGCCGGTGAGAGAATTTATGATCGTTTAATAAGCTTAATCTGGCGCCGGCATTGGCAAAAATATTGGCGACCGGAAAGAATCAAAAAATTTGCCGCCGTTCTCGGACGGGAAAAAAATTATTCGGCGCGGCCGCGGCTTTGATTTATGAATATTATTTATCAATTATTGGATCCGGAATTTGCCCGTGCCTATTTGGCCGAGCGGCTTCTACCTTGCTATCCGGCCTACAAAAGCCTTGGCGAAATCATTATCCGGCCGGTCAAACAGCACATTTGGGAGCATACTTATCATGTGGTGATTGAATATCAAACAGAACTTTTAAGCCGGAAAGGACAAGTATTGAATTTGCCGATTTACGCGAGCACGCATAGCAACGAGCCGCGGAAAAACGTTTATGACGGCATGAAGTTTCTTTGGCGACATGGTTTCTACCGCGGCAAGCTGACCATGCCCCGGCCGCTTTTTTATTCCCAACAATTCAAAGCCGTTTTTTACCGCGGTATCCGGGGGCGATCTTTGTACGAATATATCCGGGCCGGGGAGCCGGTCGCGGTCGCGGAGATGATTGCCAGAACGGCCGGCTTGTTCGCCAAATTGCATTGCCTGCCGGTCGCCGCCGCGCGTAATTTTAACCGCAAGAACAGCCGTTTGGACACGGTTATTCCCGGCATTAGTCATATGAATCAAAGGATCAAAGACAAGTATCCTCACTTGCATTCGCCCTTTAAAAAAATATATAACATTTTCATTGCGGCGGAAAAAGCCTTTTTAACCGATCCCCGGCACCGTTGGCTTGTGCATGGCGATGCCCACCCCGGCAATGTGATTAAGATTGATGGCCAGAAAGCCGGACTGATTGATTTTACCGATCTTTGCCTGGCGGATTTCGCGCGCGACCTTGGTTCTTTTCTCCAGCAAACGCAATATATGATGCGATCCAATAATTTTTCGGAAGATTTCATCGTTGAGCAAAAAGATTCGTTTATCCGTTCTTATCAAGCCAGCGCCAAGATGAAAGTTGACGACGAGATCCAGCAAAGGATAAAAATTTATTATTACTGGACCGTTTTGCGGACGGCCGCCACTTTTCTCTTGAAAGAAAAAGCGGATCCGGCGGAAGCGGAAAAAATGATTCGGTCGGTCGCGGAAGAAATGCGCGTGACTTTTTAGCCGGCTTAATCAGATAATCTACTAATTAATTATCATCATGCTCATCGACCTTGAACTCCATTCCACTTATTCTGATGGTTATCTGCCGCCCGACCAGCTGGCCAAATTTATCGCCGGCCAAGGGGTCAAAGTGGCTTCTTTGACCGATCACAATACTTTGCGGGGCCTGCCGGCCTTCCGTCAAGCCGCTGACGGCTTGGGTGTTCGGACCATCAACGGGGTGGAAATTTATGTCACTCTAAATAATCGGTATTTTAATGTCATCTGGTATAATTTTCCCGAAGTGGACGCGGATATGCATCGCCTGTTCCGGGGAATCCAAGTCCGGCGCCGGGCGCAGGCCAGAAAAATGCTTGAGCATCTCGCGAAAAGCGGCTTGACGGTCAAGACAGAAAAGATTCTTGATCAATTCAGCCATTATATCCCGATCAACCGCCTGATCGGCGCGGTGGCCGAAGAATCGGGCAATGGGCGTAAAATAAGGGCCGCGACCGGACTGGAGAATCCGCGGGAAGAGGAAGTGATCCACCATTATTTTTATCTGCAGAATAAGAACATCTTATCCGAATCATATGTTGACCTGCGCCGCGTTTGCGCTCTCAAGAAGAAAATCGGCGGCCAGATCGTGGTTAATCATCCGGCCAAATATCATCGTATTCGTCGTGATTTTTTCGCCAGATTAAAAAAAATCGGCGTGGACGGGATTGAAGTATTTTCCCCGCACCATTCTTTCAACGCGACCATGCATCTCCAGCAGATCGCCCGTGAATTTGATTTTCTGGTCACCGGCGGATCGGATTTCCACCGCCTTGAAGGTAACGGCCATCGCCTCCAGCACGCCTGGCAATATTACCGATTGGAATCAAACTTGATGCGCGGTATTAATGAAATTATTGGTTGAGAGTTAATATTTTTTAAAGTGTGCGCTATCAATTAAATCACACTCTGATCGCAATAAAAAACCGCCGCTAGCGGCGGTTTTATTTCCTAAATAATTAAGTTGCTTGTTTGTTTAAAATTTCGAGCTCGTTTTGGCGGTCTGTAAGCCAACGTGCAAACACCTCGCCGGTTAAAGTCTTATAATACCCCTGTGCGGAAATTTTTTTCAACCAGGCCGCCGCTTCTTCCGTTCGTCCGCTGTAAAGCGCTTGTTTAAAACTGCCGGAATCCTTGATGGGTCTCGCAGTTTTTTCCGCGGCTGTCGTCAGTTCCACCCGCCGGCCATCGTATGGCCCGAAATAGTATTCGTATTTTTTTATGCGTCCATTCTGGCTGAAATAATCATTTGTGCCCGCAATGATTTTTTCCGCGAGGGCTTGATCGCCCTGATCGCAGGCGGCGCGCAGAAGTTCGCGCTCCCTGTCCTCCCGCCATTTTGTGTTTCCTTCGTATTTTTTTGCCTGAGTAGCATTGTCAAGCCATTTGGACGCGCCTGGCAGATCGTTATTAGCCAGCATGTTTTGAAAATCCGCGGTAGTAAATTCAGCCATTTTTTCTCCTCCTTGTTTGTCTATGTTTGTTTCGCCAGTGGATCGTCCGGCTTGACCCCATACTGGCTGATTATCCAAGGAACCAGACATAGTTTTTTTAAATATTATTTTATGCTATGATTTAAGCATAAATAATCTAAAGCAAAAAGTCAAATATGATGGCGCGAAAAGAAAATTTACTTGACGAGTGCTATCAGCGTTCGCTTGGCCTGCTTAGGCAAAACGCAAATCGCTACGGATTCATGGCGGCCGCGCCATCAGGATCGTCGCGGAGATATCTTTACACAAACATTTTCGGGCGGGACGCCAGCATTACCGCTCTCGGCGCCATAGCCAGCGGCAATAAGAACCTTATCGCTCATGCCAGGCAAAGCTTGCTGACGCTCGCGGAATATCAGACTGATTTGGGGCAAATTCCTTTTTCGATAGACCCAAAAAATAAATCCGTAATTTTTTATCATCTCGGTAGTATTGATTCGACTCTTTGGTGGCTGCTTTCCCTGGCCTTTTATGATAAAAATACCGCCGATAAAACGCTGGCAAATTCGCTTAGGGCCAATAGCCACAAAGCCCTTAATTGGCTGTTTTTCCAGGATACCAATAATTGTTCTCTTTTAGAGCAGGGCGAAGCAAGCGATTGGGCGGATATGATGCCAGCTAACGGCAATGTCCTTTACTCTAATGTCCTCTGGTATAAAATGCTGGGCGATTATAGGCTTATAAAAGCGCAATCCTTGGTCGCTAACGCCTTGCATGTTCTGTTTTTACCGCATGAATACGATGCCAAGCGCTGGAAAAATATCAAACGAGTTTACGAATGGTCGGATCAGATTATTTTTCTTAAAAAAAGCTGTAGGAAAATTCCTTATTACCTTCACTTCGTCAGTTACCGCCACGGCAGCGACCGTTTCGATGTTTATGGCAATCTACTCGCAATTATTTTCGGTCTCGCTGACGATAGCCGCGCCCGGAAAATACTTGACTACGCCGAACAAGAAGCGGTTAACCGACCATTTCCGATTAAAGCGCTCACGCCGCCAATCAAGCCGGATGATCATGATTGGCGGGAATACTTGGAAACCGACAAACGTGGGCTTAACCGGCCACACACTTACCATAACGGCGGCGTCTGGCCTTATATCGGTTCATTTTACGCGATGGCGCTTTATAAGCTGGGGCGCAAGGAAGATGCATGGCAGGCATTAGCAGAGGTCGCCCGTGCCAATTCACTAAACGGATGGCAATTCAACGAATGGTTTCATGGCCGGACCGGCAAGCCCAGGGGTATGGCCGGCCAGACTTGGAACGCCGGAACATACTTGCTCGCTCACCGTTATTTGTCAGCAAAAATTAATTTTTAGTTTATCGCTTGTCTTAAGCGGTTAACCGCTGTCGATCGGCTTATGATTAAAATAAAAATATTTACCGGCTTAACTAAAGTTGGCGATGTCCAGATGGGAGAAGCCCAGGATTATTTGCACATTGCCAGAATACTTCAGGCCGCCGGCTTTGATGTTGAATTAATCACCGCGGAAAAACTTAAATCAAACGAATTGAAGTCCCAACAGTATAAAGAAACAGTAATCCCAAAAATAATCGCCGCAAGCGATATTATCATCGCTGGTTCATACGCGCCGACAAATGCGATTTTACAGGCTCACAAACAGGCAAAGGTGATAATATTAAAATTATACGAACCGTCGCCCGTCGCCAGCCTTGAATTCAGCGACTTCAAGCACATGGCCGATCGAGCGGTTATACAGCAATATTGCACAGATGCTTTAAAGTTGCATCTGGCAGTAGCGGACATGATCCTTTACCCTTCTGAAAACGCCAAATATTTTTATCTCGGCCTGCTGGCCGGTGTCGGGCGCTTGAACCATTGGCAATATGCCGCTGATAGAAACTATGACCATTTTTTATTACCTTTCAGCCATGGCATAACAATAGATAGTCCGCGGAGAAAGCAAGAATATTACCAGAAAAAATATCACAATATCCAAGCCGGCGATAACTTGGTTCTATGGAATGGCGGAATTTGGAATTGGTATGATCCGTTAACTTTAATTCGGGCAATCGTATACGCGGTCAGAAAAAACCCATCGATAAAATTGATTTTTCAGGGATATAAACATCCTGATTGGCCCGCTACGCCGGTCGGCGGCCAGGCTATTTCACTATCGAAAAAAACCGGCCTGTTCAATAAGAATATATTTTTTGACGATTGCTGGATACCGGTACGTGAACGTTCGGCGTATTTATCAAGCGTTGACCTGGCGGTAATCTTCTCTCAAAATATTTTAGATTCCCATTTCGGCGCAAGAAACAGAATATTTGACCACCTCTGGGCAGGAACACCGATCATAATCACTGCCAACGACAGTTTCGCCACCGAAATAAAAGACAATGGGCTCGGTTGCGTAGTCAAACCGCAAGACCATATTGGTGCGGGCAAAACTATTTTGTCATTGTTCGCCGATAAACAAATACTGACAGCAATAGGCGAAAACATCAAAAGATACCGCCACAATCTGACTTATGGCCAGTCATTAAAGCCCTTGTTGGCATTTTGTTTACGCGGTCAGAAAGCGGCTGATTGGAAAAAAATTCCTGATCGTCTGCTGAAAATATTGTTAAAGGATTTCCGTTTTTCCGAAGCAAAATTATTTAAGCTAAGAAATAAGCATGGAAAAAATTAACATTCTGATGGTCGCAGCCGAAGCCGCGCCTTACGTGAAAGTCGGTGGCTTGGGCGATGTCGTGGGCAGTCTGCCGCCGGCTTTGCGTAAACTCGGCCTGGATGTCCGGCTGATTTTGCCGCTGTATGATGCCATTGACCGGAAAAAATTCGCCTTAAGGAAAATTTTTTCCAATTTAGCGATCGCTTACGCCGCTCAAACTTACCGAGTTAATCTGTATGCAACCTTTTTTCCGGCCGGCCGGACGCCGGTCTATTTCTTGGACGCGCCGGAGTTTTTTTCCGGGCCGGAAATATATCCGCGCCAGGGGCAGAGCGACCGCTTCCTGTTTTTTTCCGCGGCCGTTTTGTCCGTTTTACCGTCAATCAATTTCTCGCCCGACATTATCCATTGCCACGACGCGCAGACCGGCTTGGTCCCGGTCCTGATGAAGACCATCGGCGCCGGCCGTTTTGAGGGAGTAAAAACGGTTTTCACCATCCATAATTTTACCTATCAGAAAAAAACTTCTCCGGCGGTTCTCAAAAAGATCAATTTGGATATCCAGACTTGCCACTCTCTGGCGCTTGACGCGCGCGATGGCGACATCAATTTCATGGTGCAGGGTATTTTGAACGCGGACCAGGTTACGACGGTCAGCCCGACTTACGCGCGGGAAATCACCACTTCTTTTTATGGCGCCGGCTTGGAAAAAATTATTCGCCGGCGGCGCGCGGATTTGACCGGCATCATTAACGGTTTGGATTTGGATTTTTTCAATCCGGCCCGCGATCCTTTTCTGGTCCGCCGCTACAGCGCCCGTTGTTTGAGCGCAAAAAAGGAAAATAAGTTGGCCGTGCAGAAAGCGTTCGGCTTGCCGGTGGATGAAAAAATCGCCCTTTCCGCCTTGGTCAGCCGCTTGGTCTGGCAGAAAGGGATAGATCTCTTGGATGAAAAGTGCGCCCGTCTGCCCGGCCAATTGATTATTTTGGGCCGGGGCGAGCAGGACCAGGAAAAGAGATTAAAAGCGCTAACCCGTCGTTTTCCCAAACAGATCAGCGTCCAGATAAAATATGATGAAAAATTGGCGCATTTGGTTTATGCCGGCGCGGATATTTTCCTCATGCCTTCCCGCTTTGAACCGTGCGGCCTGGGGCAGATGATCGCCATGCGCTATGGCGCGGTGCCGGTGGTCCGCGCGACCGGCGGCTTGAAAGATACTGTGAGCCGCCAAACCGGTTTTGTTTTCCAAGATATGACGCAGCCGGCTTTTTTTGGCGCCTGGCAGAAGGCGCTGGATATATTTTATCAGCAGCCGCGCCAGTGGCGGCGCAGACAAAGCGCCGGTTTTAGAAAAGATTTTTCCTGGACCAAACCGGCGCGTTCCTACGCGTTTTTATACCGGCATCTCCTGGATCGAAGAACAAAAAAAAATTAGCCGTTTTTACCGTTGGTCCGGATAACGGCCGAAAAATGAATTTTACACCAAGCAATATGCTCAGTCTTTTCTCATTGAAAGATGAGCCTGAACTGGCGAGGCCAGATCAGTTATCTACTCCATAAGTTTTTAAATAAGTTTGATTCCAGAATCTA
>PCSD01000029.1:3126-11256 GCA_002771615.1 Candidatus Falkowbacteria bacterium CG23_combo_of_CG06-09_8_20_14_all_49_15 | reverse complement strand
ATTTAGTTGATTAAATAACTAAATACCTTATCACATCAGATAGGACATTTCTATATGACGCTAGTAGGACATTATCATAAAATTTTCACATCCAATAATACTTCTACCTTGGCAAGATTTCTATGATTTTCCGCCGGCCGGCCCGGCCGCTAATAATTTTTATTTTCAATTTGTAGGGTTTTAAGAGGGCGGCTAAAAAATCAAGCAATTCCTGGTTGGCGCGGCCTTTTTCCGGCGCCGCTTTCAGGCTGATTTTCATCGCGCCATCCGCCATTTCCCCGGCATAGGCGCTTTGCGGGCGGCGGGGAATGACTTTGACGGTGAAGACGACTTTTCCGCCTGCGGCAATTTTTCTTTTTAAATCATTGATGGTCATTTTTTTGTGAAGAAAATCCCGTTCACGATATCGCGGCCCGGACCGACCAGATATTCGCCGTCATACCACAGGGCCGTGGAATAACCGCCGTCCAGGTTCAGGGCGTATTCCGCGCCCAAGGCCTGCATGATCAGGGCCAGATCCGGCACAGTGGCCGCTTGGGCCGCGACCAGATAGATGTCTTGGCCTTTGACCGCCAAGCCGTTGCGGATTGATTTGGCGGTTTTTTGCTTTTCGTCAATATCCCAATCAATCAGCAGGTTTAGTTTGTCTTCAATCAGGCGCGGCTTGTTGCCGATGAGAGCGGTCAGTTTTTTCCCTTGCCGGCCGGCGAAGGCGGATATGGCCTGGCCATCCGCTTCCGGCCGCCAGCCGAAAAAAGGAAATTCCCGTGAATCCTTGAAATAGTAGAAAGCATTGTTTTCGTCCCAGGCCATGATCGGGCCAGTAGTCCAGTATCGCAGTTGGTTTTCGTTGACAAGAGTTTTGGCGGGATAATCGTAAACCGGAAAGAAAGAATAGTTTTTTTTCGCCGCGCTGGTGTCAAAATAGGTGCCGTTGATGGCGGCAAAAGCATCGTGCGCTAAAGCCAGCTCGCCCAGGGACACTGCCGGGCAATTTGCTGGGCAGGGCAAAGCGGAAGCGGCGGCGGTGATGACGCGCAGATCCGGATCGCGGGTATCCACAGCAATCAAATCAATCGTGAATTCGCCGTTCGCCGTGGAAATTTTTTTTCTTTCGTAGTGGGAATATTTGTCCAGGCTTTCTTCCCAACCGGGTTTGTGGACTTTGGCCAGATTTTCCCGGCTGATGCCCAAGCCCAGTTCGCGCATGACCCGGAAAGCGTCCATTGGCCGGCCCAAAAAATATTTTTTTAAGTCCAACGGATTGATATACCAGGCTTCGCCTTTTTTTTCCACCTGGAGAATGATCTGTCCGGCCAATCTTTGCGCCAAAGACAGATCTCCGGCCACTGGCTGTCCGGCTTGGGCCAAGCGCTGAAAATCCCACTCGCTGATGCCCAAGCCCAGTTCGCGCATGACCCGGAAAGCGTCCGCTGGCCGGCCCAGATAATAGCGCTTCCTGTTTTGCGGCCAGACATACCAAGCCTCGCCGTGCCTTTCCACGTCCAAGAGAATCCGGCCAGACAGATTATTGTCGCCAGTGGCGGCCACCGGTCGGAGCGGACAGAATAAAAAGCCGGTCCAGAGGAAATAAGCAACAAAAACTGACAATATTGGTATTTTTTGCATATTTTTCTTTTTGCCATTATAACACAGATAATAAATTAACTTAATTAATATAAAATTAATGTTTTAATATTAGTTATTTTATTAGTATGAAGTGCTTCTTTATTATTGACATTTAACTGCGTTTCCGCCATAATTTGAGCATTAAAATTGTTCTTTTAATATTTTTTTAATCCAAACGAAAGGAGGGCTTGGCCATGAAAAAACAGCCATATTTGGAACATGTCGTGTTGTTGCTTTTAATCAATCTGCGCGGCCAGGTTTTTCTTTGCCGCAAAAGAGATGAATGGATTTTGCCCGGCGGACATGTAGAAAATTTTGATCTGGACCGCATGCAAGCCGCCCAGCGGGAAATCAAAGAAGAAACAGAACTGGAGGGCATCTTCGGCCAACAGCTCCTATTTCATTATGATGAGCAGGTGAACAGCCATCTCCGCTTATATGATGTGTACGCGGCTTATTATTACGGAGATAAAAAGCCGGCTCCGCTTATCAAAGAAGGGATTGTGGAGGCCGCGTGGTTTGCGCCGGACGAGATAAAAAAATTGTCTCATTCCGAACTGACTAAACAGGCCCTTAAACATTTGGAAGATAATGGCCGGTCTTTCGTGTCCGAATGCCTGCATCACCTCCAAGTGATCGCCAATTTGGCGCAAAGCCAGGGCTTGGACCACAAAGGAGCCAAGGAGCTTATGAAGAACATGGAAAAAACCGTTAAGACGATCATGGGCATATCGCGGCAAAACAATTGCGCCGCTTTGGTCCCGGTCCAGGAAAAAAACAAAGGCGCGGTCATGATCGTTGATGACCATCAGGCGGTATTATCAACGCTCAGAGAAGCATTTATTTCCTATGGGTACGCAGTTTACGGTTTTTCTGATCCGCTGGAAGCTTTAGCTTGGCTTAAAGAGGAGCCGAATGTCCGTCTGAAGGCCGTTATCGCCGATTACCAGATGGCCGGCTTGAACGGTCAAGAGTTTCTTAATCAAGCCGCCCCGCTGGTTAAAGAATTTAAAAAAATAATTATCAGCGGCGAGGATGTCAATGCGGAAGTGAAAAAGGAATTCCGTTTTTTTATGAAACCTTTTTTGCCTTCCATTATTCTCAAGGCTGTGGAAGACTAAGCCCCGTCAATAAAATTGGCGGGGATTTTATTTGTGTTGCCAATTTGCCTTTTGCGTTTTTTCTTGCTAAGCTTTAACGCAAACAGGCGAAAGAAAAAAGATTATGGCCGGAAAAAAAATTCACCTCCATACGATCGGTTGCCAGATGAACCAATCAGACAGCGAGCGCTTGGCCGGATTCTTAAGCGTTCGGGGCGGGCAGATAGTCAGCCGCGCCAGCGAAGCGCGCTATATTATCGTGAATACTTGCGGTGTCCGGCAGTCAGCCGAGGATCGGGCTTTCGGTTTGGCCCATCAGTGGCGGGATTCTCGGCCGGGCATAAAAATAATCTTGACCGGCTGTTTGGCCGGCCGGATTGATTTGCGCGGAAAAATTGCCGCGACTTTCGATTTTAGCTTTAAAATCGGGGATATGGAAAAATTGGCAAGTTTTTTGGGTTTCAAAAACATCCGTTTTCCCCGTATCAAAAATACGAATGTTGATTATTTGCGCATCAATCCTTGCTATCATGACCAAGTTCGCGCATTTGTGCCAATCGGCAATGGTTGTAATAATTTTTGTTCCTATTGTGTCGTGCCTTACGCCCGCGGACAGGAAAATTGGCGCCCGGCCGATGAAATTATCACTGAAGCGCGGACTTTAATCAGCCATGGCTGTCGGGAAATTACTTTGATCGCGCAGAATGTCAATTCGTACAAATCTTTTTTAAAAACAAAAAAAGGCCGGGAACCGGTTGATTTCAGCCGCTTATTGCGGCGGCTGGACAGCTTGCCCGGTAATTTCTGGATCCGGTTCGCCACCAGCCATCCGAAAGATCTGGACGCAAAATTGATAGAAACGATGGCGGATTGCGAAAAGGTCTGCGAACATCTGCATTTGCCCGCGCAAGCCGGCGATGACGAAATTTTGCGCAGGATGAACCGCGCCTATACAATCGAACATTACAAAAATTTAATCAGCCGCTGGCGCGCGGCTTTTCGACATTCGCGGTTAAAAAAAGATTGGCCGACAGCCGTTACTACCGATTTAATCGTGGGTTTTCCGAGCGAAAAAAGGCAGCAATTTACCAACACATTGAAACTGGTTCGCGCGGTGAAATTTGACCAGGTTTACAGCGCGCGTTACAGTCCGCGGCCGGGTACGGCCGCGTCCGTTTGGCCGGATAATGTGCCCATGGCGGAAAAGAAGCGGCGGGAAAAAATCCTGGAAGCAGAAGTTAAAAAAATCGCTTTGGCGATCAACCAAGCTTATGTGGGCAAGGTTTTACCCGTCTTGGTCGTCGGCCAGAATCGGCATCAGGAATATTACGGGCTAACCCGGACGAATAAAAAGATCATCTTGCTTGAAAGCCGCTGTCCGCCGCGCAGCGGGGAATTTTATGACGCGCGGATTGTTGCGGCCCGAGAATTCAGTTTGGCTGGAAAAATAAAAAAACCCGCGTCAAATTGACGCGGGCGTACCATTAAAAAGAGATAAAGCACGTGTTCCTGTCCGGCGCCTGGTCGCGGCGATGGGAAAAAAACTGGAAATCGCCGTTTTCTGTTGAATGCGCCGAACAGAAAAATGTGTCTTTCAGGGTAAAAAAATTTTTTACGCCCAGCCGGTTAAGGGCCTGGCAAATGACCATGTTCAGGCTGATCCGGCCGTTCTGCACCTGGCCGGGAAAATAATCATTGAATTCCGATCTGACCTTGTAGCAGGCTGGACAAATGCCCGGCCAGATCGCGGCAATTATGTCTCCCGCTCTTTTAATTCCCTGGTAGTAAAGTATTGCCAAGGCATTGGCAATGATGTTCTGCCGTAGCGGTTTCCAGCCGCAATGGAGCAGGCCGATGAAACGGTTCCGCTGGTCGGCCAGGAACACGATCGGACAATCAGCCGTGTTGGCCATCAGGGCTACTCGCGGCGGGCGCGGTATGTTTGGGAAGGGCAGAAGCAGGCCGTCCGCCGGCCAGTAATTACCCGCTTGGTTTTGCTTTTGGCCATCAAGCCATTCCACTCGCGCGCCGTGTTGGGCCTGGAGCTTGTGGTAAATATCCGCCCCGATTTCAGCCGTCAAAAGGCGGCTTTGCCTTTCTTCGCGTTCCAGATCGGCGTATCCGTAATCGCCGGCCAGTTTGGTCGTTATCCCGTGATAAACGGGAAAACTCGGAAAATAGGCAATCTTCCGATCCGGAAAAAACCCTAAATTTTCTTGCATATTACCCTCCTTGTAATAAAAAGAACAGATTTTGATAATGTTTAATAATATTCGTTTTTAGCCAATATGTCAAGTACGCGCCAAAAATTAATCGCCATTTTAGGGCCGACCGCCAGCGGCAAAACCAGTCTGGCCGTGCGGTTGGCCAGGCATTTTCGCGGGGAAATTATTTCCGCGGACAGCCGGCAAGTTTTTCGCGGTTTGGATATCGGTACTGGCAAAGACCTCAAAGAGTACTCCGGATCGGATGGATCAGGCCGGCTTTGGCGCGTCCCTTATCATTTGCTTGATGTTATCGATCCCAGCGAAGAATATTCATTGGCCCAATACCAAAAAGCGGTTTTGCTCGCGATGGCAGGAATTCATCAACGCGGCCGCATTCCGTTTCTGGCCGGTGGCAGCGGTTTATACGCGCAGGCCGTCATTGACAATTACCAATTGGACGATCGCGGTCCGGACCGGGAATTGCGCGCCGCGCTCAATGGTTTGTCCACGGAGGAAATTTTCCGCCGTTTGTCAGAAGCCGACCCCGAACAGACATACGGTCTAAGCGCGAGTGAAAAGGCCAATCGCCATCGCTTGATTCGCCGGCTGGAAAAAATCAAGCAAGGAAATAATATCTGCCGGACGGGCCAGCCGCTTTTTGACAGCTTGGTTTTGGCGCTCAGCCGGCCGCGTTCCGAATTAGACGAACGGATCCAGGCGCGCTTGCGGGCCAGATTAGAAAGCGAAGATCTGATCAAAGAGGTTGAGAATTTGCTCGCCTCGGGTTTAAGCGCCCAGCGCCTGATTAGTTTCGGTTTGGAATACAAATATATTGTATTATATCTTCAGAAAAAACTTTCTTACGAGCAGTTATTTGAGCAGTTATTCATTGCCATCCGTCAATTCTCCCGTCGCCAGCTGACCTGGCTGCGGCGCTGGGAAAAGCAGGGCCGAGCAATCCATTGGCTAAAAGATACCCAAGAAGCCTTGGCTTTAACCGCTGATTTTTTGCGCGCAGAAAAAAACGCGCCATAGCGCGTTTAGCTTGACCGAGGGTGCGGTCTTGACTATTGCGGACAATGTGCTAAAAGATAGGGTATTATTTCAATCGTTCTTTTATCTTTTTTTTCAGGAGGAAAGCATGGCTGCCTGAGTCGCAATTTCATATTTTGCTATTACCTATATTTTGCGGGCATTAGCGCGGGAAGGATTAGTAAATAAAGAAGAGGTGGAAAAGGTCATTGCTTGTTTGCGCGACTGCGCAGTTAATTTGCCGAATATCAGCAAGCAGAATTGCGAAAAGCTGATCGAACAGATTAAGTGGCAAATACAGACGGGCGCTTTGGAT
This sequence comes from Candidatus Falkowbacteria bacterium CG23_combo_of_CG06-09_8_20_14_all_49_15, assembly GCA_002771615.1. Classification (GTDB taxonomy): domain Bacteria; phylum Patescibacteriota; class Patescibacteriia; order Patescibacteriales; family UM-FILTER-48-10; genus UM-FILTER-48-10. The sequence continues at coordinate 4,972 of PCSD01000029.1, read as the reverse complement.
GAAAAAAAGTGGTTATGGCGGTCGAGAATTTCCGGCCAGGCCCGGCATCTTTGCTGGTCCAGAGTCGATCTGGCCGTGCGCGACGAGCGCCTCAATGCCGTCTTGGCCTTTCTGCTGGCCTATTATCCGCAGATCGCCCCGTGCCGAGCGTGAAAAATATAACCCGCCATTTTACTGGCGGGTTTTTTATGGCGAAAAAATCCATGATAATATTTTTGATGGCCATTAAGTTCTGTTGTGCTATTTAAGCCGCTCTTTCCAAGTTATTCTTTTCATTTATTATATCATCTCTAATTTTGATAATTTTGCTTTGTGTGTCATCTGCTGTTTGGATGACATTTGATAATATGGGATCGGACAATTGACGGCTTGGAAATTTTGAAAAATATTTCTAATCTCAATCATAACTGGCAACTCTGTTCCTTGGTGCTCTGGCCGCTTGTTATCCCGGCCATTACTGGGATTTTTGAAAAAGTTAAGCAGTCCCATATTATTAGCTTAAAAATTTAATTAGTATTTTTTCAATGATTTTCGGGTTGGCTTTGCCTTTGGTCGCGGCCATGGTTTGGCCGATCAGATACTGCAGGACATTGTTTTTGCCGGCGCGGTACTGGTCGGCTTGCGCTTCGTTTTTCTTTAAAATATCTTGAATGATCGCGGCCAGCGCCGCTTCATCATCAATCTGCTCAAGTCCCAGATCGGACATGATGTCGGTCGGATCTCCGCTTTGCTCGTACATGACGGCCAGGATCTGCTGGCCGGCCGTGGAGTTGACTTTGCCTTGATAGATGAGCAAGATAAGCTCGGCAAAATTTTCCGGCGTGATTTTAATTTCTCTGATGCTTTTTTTATCTTTATTTAAATATTTAAACAGCTCGCTGATTAACCAATTGGCCATGGTTTTGGCCAGTTTTTTTTTCTGCCTTTCCCAATTGTCGCCGGTGCTGTTGATCCAGGCGCGCAATTCCGACATGGTGTTTTCCGTGAAATCCGCCAAATGCCGGTCGGCGATGATGATCTCCGCGTCCGCCGGCGCAAAACTGTATTGTTCCTGGAAACGGCGCGCTTTTGCCAAGGGCAGTTCAATCAGTTTAGTCCGCAATTTTTCCAAATATTCGGGCGTGAATACCAGCGGCGGAATATCCGGCTCCGGAAAGTAGCGGTAATCAGCGGAAGTTTCCTTGGTCCGCTGGCGGTAAGTTTCGCCGCGGCTGTCGTTCCAGCCCCTGGTTTCCGGTTTGATCTCTTCGCCGCTGTCCAAAGCGTCCGTCTGCCGTTTGATTTCAAAATTGATCGCTTTTTCCACGGCCCGGAATGAGTTGATGTTCTTGATCTCAACTTTGGCGTTCAGGCGCAAACCCTTTTTCGGCACAATCCCTTCTTGGGGCCGGTAGTCCCAGGTAGCGGGTTTCTGCAAGCTGATGTTGGCCTCGCAGCGCATTTCGCCTTTTTCCATATCCGCGTTGGAAATGTCCAGATAGCGCAGGATCTGCTGGTAATGCTGGCAGAATTTTTTAGCCTCGGCCGCGTCCGCAATGACCGGTTCGGTCACCATCTCCACGAGCGGCGTGCCCGCGCGGTTGAAATCCAACAGGGAAGAGGCGCTTTTGGCCGGATGGTAGAGCTTGCCCGTGTCTTCTTCCAGGTGGACGCGGGTGATGGCAATCGGCCGGCCGGCAATTTCCAGCTGGCCGCCTCGTACCAGGGGCAGGTCGTATTGAGAGATCTGATAGCCTTTCGGCAGGTCAGGATAAAAATAGTTCTTTCGGTCAAATTTGCTTTGGGTGTTAATTTCCCCGCCCAAAGCCATGCCCAAAAGCACGGTCCATTCAATCGCTTGTCGGTT
>PCSD01000029.1:1735-3113 GCA_002771615.1 Candidatus Falkowbacteria bacterium CG23_combo_of_CG06-09_8_20_14_all_49_15 | reverse complement strand
GTACCCGGATGGCCGAGGCAGACCGGACAGACCAGGGAATTCGGCTCCCGGCCTTCGGACTGGTTGTCACAAGCGCAAAACATCTTGGATTTGGTTTTGAGTTCCGCGTGGATTTCCAGGCCGATGATGACGTCGTATTTCATAGGGATGGCGCTTTTTCAAATTTTGGCCATCACTTCCAAGATGGCCGCTTCCAGTTCTTTATCCGAACCGTTGTTAATTATTTTGAAATTGGCTTTTTGCCCGACTTTCGCGATATATTTTTCCGTTTCGGCTTGTTCTTTAGCCAGAAATTCTTCATAAGTGGCGGTGGCTTCGCCGACTTTTTCCGCCCTTTTCCGGCTCCGTTCGTAGCGGATATCCGGCTCAGCCGTCACATAGATCAAATGGAAAGAGCCATCGTATTCTTTGATGAACGGCTCAATATCGCCCGGCATCCTAATACCGTCTACGATAATCAGGTCTGATTCGATTTTTTCCGCTTCTCGCAGGATAGCGTTGATCAGAATATCGTTCTGAAAAGTTTTTTTCAAAATAATCGCCAGCTTAATCAGGTTGGAACGGGTGGAGTCAACATAGAGGTTGTCCAAGGTGCGGCGCAGGACATTGGAAATCGTCAATCTGGTGCCGCCGTATTTTTTAATGATAATGTTGGCCGCCGCGCCTTTGCCGCTGGCCTGCTCGCCAATCAATCCGATAATGGTTTTTTTCTTCATAATGCTTGGTCTGTCCTTAGGAAATTTTTATCCGCAAGGAAAAGTATTAATGCTATTAATGAAATATTTGGCCGACGAAGCGGTTTTTCGTTTTTAATTTTATATTTATTATTGATATATTAAAACACTATCAAACCCTGTTATTTTAATATAAAATTCAATTTTTCGCAAGCGAGCGCAATTTTGGGATTAGGCGGGCGATTTTTGCCCGCAAATCCAAACAGGTTCCTTCATTAATAATGGTAAAATCCGCTATGGCAATGGGTCCGCCTTTGTCCGTCTTTTCAATTTCCGAATAATCTCGCTCCTGGAATTCCCGCCGGCTTTTTATCGGCCTTTCTTTATCGCGGCTGTTTAGCCTTTTAAATCTGATTGCGGGCGGGGCATAGACGGCGAGCGTCAGAAAAGCCGGGCCGAATTTTTTTTTGAGAATCAGATATTCCGCCCAACTGTACAGGCTTTCCAGGATGACGGTGTCGGAATTTTTCAGGGCTTGTTTGATTTTCGGCATAGCCAATTTGGCGTAAGCGCCCATGCCCAATTCCGCGCGGATCTTTTCCCGGATCAGCCGCTCGTTATGGTAATTTATTTTTAAGCCTTCTTTTTTTAGCCGTTCAAAAGTCGCCGCGCCGAAATAGATTTTCGGCCAGCCGGTTTGGCGA
>PCSD01000029.1:0-1718 GCA_002771615.1 Candidatus Falkowbacteria bacterium CG23_combo_of_CG06-09_8_20_14_all_49_15 | reverse complement strand
TTCGCTCTTGCCAGAGCCGGCCATGCCCAGCACGGCAATTACGGTTTTAAGATTTTTGATCTGTTTTTTTTGCTTGAGCATAAGATTTTTTTTCCGGTAGAACACGGTATTTAAGGAAAAGGGTGCTTTTGGACAGTTTTCGGGAGCTGATCAGAGACAGGGAACAGTCACGCGGGCGGGCGAAAAGCGAAAGGCCTCGGCCGAAAATTTTCGGCTCAATGGTCAGATAGATTTCCGCGACCAGCCCGGCGTCCAGGAAAAGGGAATTGATCGTGGCGCCGCCGCCCAGAATGACCTGTTTAAAACCCATTTTGGCCAGTCGGTCCAAGACTTTTTTCGGCTCACCGGATACCCAGAGCACGCCCGGCCGGGGAGCGGGATTTTTTTCCAGCGTAAAAACCACGTTCAGCCTTCCGGGCAAGGGGGCGGGAAAAGTGAAAAAAGTCTTGTCGCCCATAATGACCGCGCCGGCTTTTTTGGAAATTTTTTGAAAAAGTTTTTTATCGGCCGGACTGGTCCATTCGGTCGGCAGATGCCGTTCATGCTTAGCGATCAGGCCGTCGGCCGTCATCGCCATCATCATAATCACTTTAATCATAGGCATTGATAATTTGGCGTTCGCCCCTAAAAACCGCCGATGTTTGCGATGTCCGCCTTGATTGCCGGATGGCTTTGATAATTTTCCAGGGTGATGTCTTCATATTTAAAGTCATCAATATTTTTGATATCCGGATTCAATTTGACGTTTGGAAAAGGGAAAGGTGTCCGGCTGGTCTGCTCTTTGATCTGCGGGTAATGGTTGGAATAAATATGGACGTCGCCGAAAGTATGGACAAAATCGCCGGCGGCCAGGCCGGTGGCCTGGGCCACCATCAAGAGCAGAAGAGCGTAACTGGCGATATTGAAAGGCACGCCCAGAAAAAGGTCCGCGCTTCTTTGGTAAAGACCGAGATTCAGGCGGTCGTTTTGGACTTGGAATTGGAAAGTGGTGTGGCAGAACGGCGGCACTTCATTGGCGTTGCCGGCCGAAGCCATGGCATAGATGAAATCCGGATTCCAACCGGACACGATATAAGATTTGCGATAGGGTTTGTCTTTGAGGCCTTTTATGACCCAGCCGAGCTGATCAATTTCCCGTCCGTCCGAAGCCGGCCAGCGCCGCCACATCCGTCCGTAAACGACAACCAGATCCCCCCATTTTACCACCCACGGGTCAGACGCCGGCAGATTTTTTAGGCGCGCGATAAAATCGGGCTGGGAAAGATCGTTTTGCGGCTCATTTTGCCGGCAATACTTATGGTATCTTTTCCAGGCCCATTCATCCCAGATGCGGATATCCTGGTCAACCAAAGGTTTGATGTTGGAACTGCCGGACAGAAACCAGAGCAGTTCTTGGGCAATGCCGCGGAAAAAAGTTTTTTTCGTGGTCAACAGCGGGAAGCCATCCGCCAGATTGAAACGGATCTGCCGCCCGAACACACTGCGGATATGGGGCGGTTCTTCATTCTTTTGCCGGTACAATTCAAGCACTTCCGGCGTGAAAAAAAGTTTTTTGTCCGCGCCATTAGCCAAAATGTCCTGGCAAAGATTTAGATATTGGTATTCCGGATGCATACGATATGTTTTTAACCAACTAAGTGTAGTTTGATTCCAGAATCTAACGCAACATATTTGGCGCGAAGCGCCAATAATGCTAAGTTAGATTTCTATGAAAAATT
>PCSD01000071.1 GCA_002771615.1 Candidatus Falkowbacteria bacterium CG23_combo_of_CG06-09_8_20_14_all_49_15 | reverse complement strand
TTCAATGAGAAAAGACTGTCTGCCCGCGGATTAATTTTGATATTTTTATTTATTTAATATTATATAAAAAACCGGACAAACAAGTATCCGGAAAAAAGAAACAAAGACTGGCAAAAAAAATTTTCCCAAACGGAATTTTAAATTTTTTAACCTAAAAATTTTTAACGGCCTTTTTCCAAAACGCTCGGATTGGCCAACAGGCTGACGGCTCCCTCCTTGGTAATCAATTTCTCCTGATAAAGCCTTTTCAGATCTTGATCCAAGCTGATCATGCCTTCGCGGGAACTGGTTTCAATCACGGTCCGGATCTGCGAAGTCTTGTTTTCCCGGATCAAGTTGGCGATGGCCGGCGTGTTGACCAGGACTTCCCGGGCCGCGATCCGGCCTTTGTCCGCCCGGGGCAGAAGGCGCTGGGAAAAGACCGCCGCCATGGTCATGGACAGCTGCATGCGCACTTGCGACTGCTGGTGGGGCGGAAAAATGTCAATAATGCGATCAATGGTCTGAGCGGCATTATAGGTATGCAGAGTAGCGAGGACTAAATGGCCGGTCTCGGCCAGAGTGATGGTCGTGGCGATAGTTTCCAAGTCGCGCATTTCCCCGACCATAATCACGTTCGGATCCTGACGCAAAGCGTGCTTCAGGCCTTCGGCGAAAGAAATCATGTCCGTGCCGAGCTGGCGCTGGATGATGATGCTCTGGTCCGGCCGGAAAATATATTCAATCGGATCTTCCAGGGTAACGATATGTTCGCGCCGGCGCTGATTGATGTAATTGATCATAGCGGCCAGAGTGGTGGATTTGCCGCAACCGGTCGGGCCGGTCACCAAAATCAATCCTTGCTTCAGATTGAGCAAATCAAAGCTGATCGCCGGCATGCCGATTTCTTCCATGGTCGGCAATTTTTCATTGATCACTCGCGCCGCCAGGCCGACATTATTCTTTTCGTAAAAAAGATTGATGCGGAAACGTATGCCGTCCGCGGTGGAAAAACCCAGATCAAGATCGCGTGAACCGAGAAACCGCTGTTTTTGTTCATCCGTTAGAATGCTTAAAGCGAGCTGTTCCACTTCCCGGGCGGAAAGCGGCTGACTGGCGTCCAAAAAAACCAAATTGCCGTCAATCCGCGAAATCGGGGGCAGATTAGCGACTAAATGGATGTCGGACGCGCCTTGTTCGGCCGCTTTTTTGAATAAATTTTGGATAGTCGGCATATTTTGGCTGAATGCTTATAAATCCGCCGGGTATCCGGAGATTAGGAAAATATATCAAATAAATTTCAAACTTCCTCCAAAAGCTTTTCCCCCCAGCCTTTGGTCCGCAAGCCTTGGCGGGCGGCCTCAACCTGCGCTTCCTGCTTGGAACTGCCCTGACCTTGGGCAATCATATCTTTGCCGAGATACAAGCCGACGATAAAATCTTTGGCATGGTCAGGCCCGATTTCCGACAAAACTTTGTAAATCGGGGTCATTTTGAGATATTCCTGAGCTTTTTCCTGGAACCGCGATTTCGGATCGACATAAAGCTGGTTTTCAATAATATAGGCAAGTTTGGCGATGATAAACTGGGTAATAAACTTCCGAACTATTTCCAAACCTTGATCCAAATAAATCGCTCCGATCAGCGCTTCCATGGCATTGGCGGTGATATATTGCCGGGCTTTGGAAAAAACATCCTTTTTCTCGCCGCGCGACAGATAAAGATAGCTATCCAGATCGATCTCCGACGCCACGCGCGCGAGCATCTTGGCATTCACGATACTGGCACGCCAGTTGGTCAGCGTCCCTTCCGGCGTCCGAGGATAGTTAAGGAAAAGATATTCAGTGACAATGATCTCCAAAACCGCGTCCCCCAAAAATTCCAGCCTTTCATTGTGGGCCAAGGAAAATTCCGGATGTTCATTGATATAGGATCGGTGGACAAAGGCCTGGGTCAGTAATTCTTTATTTTTAAAATAAATATTTAACTGCTTTTCCAAAAAGGCTAAGTCTTTCATGTTTTTGCCAATTATCCCATGACTAGATTGTTGCGCGCGCGGGTGAAAAAAACAACCGGCGCGCCAACAATACAAACATGGAAAAATTATGAATAATTTTAATTTTCCGCGGCCTGCACTTCAGCGCTGGCCTGAGCCAAATCTTTGAAAATCGCGCCCAATACGCCGTTTACGAATTTGCCGGAAGAATCGCCGCCAAAAGCTTTGGCCACCTCAATGGCTTCATTAATCGCCACCTTGGCGGGTATGTCTTCGGCAAAAATCAATTCATAAACGCCCAGGCGGAGGATATTCCGGTCCACGATCGTAATCTGGTCAAGCGGCCACTCGGTCGCGTATTTCTCAATGTAAACGTCAATTTCCGCCAAATGCTTTTGCACGCCCTTGATCAAAGCGCGCGCGAAGCCGCGATCGTCAAACTGCGGGGCGAAATTGGCAAAAATCTCCTGAATGACGCCATCCAGGGCGGCGTCCTGCTGGCCATGAAAATCCCACAAAAACAGAGTTTGCATGGCAATCGTACGGGCTAAATGCCGATTGGACATAAAATTGTTAAAATCGCTTATTGGCCGAAGAAAGTTGGCGCTTAGGCTTTTTTAGATTTTTTTTCTTTTTTGATTTTCACTTTCACGGCCGTCCGCCCTTTATAGAAACCGCAAAACGCGCAAGCCTGGTACGGCTTGACCGCGCGGCCGCATTGCGGGCATTTGGCCAGGAAAACGGGTTTTAAGGCAAGATGCGAACGGCGCCGGCCGGCCTTGCTGCTCGGATGCCTTTTCATTGGTACTGACATAAAGAATTTTCAATTTTAAGAAAAAACTATTTATTAAGGTTATTTTCAGTATAACTTAATCACCTGTCCGGCGTCAAGCACTAGTCTTGTCTCACGCAAGATGAGCCTGAACTAACTCTTTG
>PCSD01000081.1 GCA_002771615.1 Candidatus Falkowbacteria bacterium CG23_combo_of_CG06-09_8_20_14_all_49_15 | reverse complement strand
GCGGGAATGTCATGCCCGAGGAGCGGAAAAAAGGAAGAAGTAAGAAGTTAGAAGTAAGAAGTGTGGAATAATAGCAGTCGTCAGAACAAGTTAGTGATTAGTCAATTAGTGATCAGTTAGTAGCGATAAGGAGGGATCCCTCGGCTCCGCTGCGCTTCGCTCGGGATGACAATGCGTGGGAAGCCGAGCGAGAGCGAGGCGGGGGTGAGGCTGGTTCTAAAGGGTCAGATAAGGAGTTTGTGCATGCCTTGCCTTTATTATAACAAAAATAATACCCTGCGGCAATTAGGCAGGGTATTATTGAACAAAATAAACTTTATTACGTAGCAGGACAACCTCCAGCAGCAATAAAGCATGAACCATTAGAGCAGACAAAATAATCTGTATTAGGTACTTCCATTTGTACACTTAAACAATACGTAGAGGCAAGACTTGTTCCGCCATACAAATATAATGCCTGAGCTCCTGTTCCACCTGGAGCGTCCGGTATTGAATTAAGGAAAACATCTGTTCCATCAGTAATTGCATTTCCAGAAGGGCAAATTGTACCATTAACTGCCACTGCGATAACACCAGCGGCATTACAAACTCCAGTTGCAGGATATGCATCGTGTTGTGAATAATACAACTCCATGGCCGTGGAAATCTGCTTCAGGTCGCTCATGCGCCGCGCATCCCTGGCCTTCTGCCGGGCCGAATTCAAAGAAACTACGGCCAAGGTGGACAGCAGGCCGATGATGGCGATTACGACGAGCAACTCAATCAATGTAAAACCTTTTTTGTTGTTTTTCATAAGTTCACCTCCGATCTATTAATCACGCTCATAAACTTAATTCTAGAAATTAAAATAATGAGCGCGGGATTTAATTTTTTAAATTGCCTTTAAGCTTCAAAATCAAGCTTATATCTTAATTATACCACAAACGACGCGCCAGGGAAAGGCGGACAAGCGATCCCGCCCGGGCCGGGCAGGCGAAAATTTTATCTATAATTAAACAAATTTTTTCAAAAGCGGAAAAAGCCGGACGCGCGGAAAAAAATTCCGCAAAAAAACGTAAAATAATCCACAGCCCGGGGACTTCAGAAATTGGAGGCCATCTGATACATCGGCAGGATGATCGCGCTCACCATCACGCCCACGCCCAAGCCGAGCACCACCATCACGATCGGCTCAATCAGCACGGTCAGATTCTTGGTCGTGTTCGCCACTTCCCGCTCATAAAAACCGATGATGCTTTGCAAAACCAGATCCAGTTTGCCGGTCTCTTCACCGATGCCGATCATCTGGCTGACCATGGGCGGCATGATGGAACCGTTCATGGCTGAAGAAACCGGATTACCGTCCTCCACTTCTTTGATGGTGGCGCTGATCAGCTCGCGGTACACGGCGTTATCCACCACTTCGGCCGTGATCTCCAGGGCTTTGGCGATCGGCACCCCGCCGGTCAGGAGAACGTTCAGGGAGCGGGCAAAGCGCACGATGGCGATCTTGTTGACCAGCGCGCCGAAAACCGGCAGGCCAAGAAGCAGACGGTCAAAGCGGCTCCGGCCGCCGGGGGTTTTTAAGGCGACGGACAGTCCCACGCCCGCGGCCGCGAGGAAAAGAGTCAGAAAAATCCAATAATCCTGGAAAAAATCCGAAGTGCCGATCACGATCCGCGTGGACAGAGGCAATTCCATGCCGGTTTCCACCATCACGGAAGTGAGGTTGGGCACGACCGTGGTCATCATCAGGATGCCCACGCCGATCATCAGGGCGATCACGAAGAGCGGATAGATCATTGCCCCTTGGATCTTGCCCATCATGTCATAATCTTTTTCCATTTCATCGGCCAGATAATTCAAAACTTCGCTCAAACTGCCGGATGACTCGCCGGAACGGACCACGCTCGTGAAAAAATTGGAAAAAATATCCGGCCGCCGGGCCAGGGCATCGGACAATTTCACGCCGCCGTCCACTTCCTGGGCGACGGACGCAAGCTCAAAACGAAAATGGGCATTATTCGTCTGCGCGACGATGATTTTCAAGGCTTGGACAATGGTGATGTTGGAAGCGACCAGCACGGCGAAACGCCGACTGAAAGAGACAATATCTTTCCTTCCGACGCGGCGGAAGATGGATAAATTGCCCAAATTGAAAAACAGGGATTTCTTCTTCAAGGAATAGACCTGAAAATTTTTTTCTTTTAAAATTTCCAAAGCCGCGCTTTCATTTCCGGCCTCCACGAGGCCGGTTACTTGGCGGCCCTTGTGGTCTTCGGCTTGGTATGTGAACAAAGCCATAATATTTAATCACTCAAATTGCCCGGAAAAAAATTTAGGTTTTGGGGACAATCCTGTGAGTATTATATTCAGATCCGCGCATTTATCCGGGGAGTAAAATAACCTCAATTCTTCCCCGCGCAACTGCCGATCATTATTTATCCGAAATTCAATAGATAATAAATATCACTAATCCCTGATCCAAAAAACTAATTAAAACCTATGTCTTATTTTCTTATTTCTCTGATTTATTTTATTTTTACTTTCACATATAATCACCCGCGAATTCTGTTGAATCGTCAAGTATTATTACTGGTCATTCGGCCAGATATTTCTGAATCTTGGCCATCACTTCCGCCGGCGTAAAATGCGCCTTGACCAGATAATCAACCGCGCCCAGCTTCTGGCCTTGTTCAATCTCGCCGGCTTGGCCCAGATTGGTCAGGATGATAACCGGCACGGCGGCCGTCGCGGGCTCCAGTTTCAGCTTGTGCAGGACTTCAAAGCCGTTCATTTTCGGCAAAAGAACGTCCAGCAGAATCAGCTGGGGCGCTTCCTTCCGGGCCAATTCATAGGCTTTGAGGCCGTCATCGGCGGCCAGAACCGTGAAACCGTTCAATTCCAGCTTGGACGCGTACATGTTCAACAAAAACGGATCGTCCTCCACGAGCAAAATTTTTTTATTAGCCATATAATTTTAGGCTCCGCCGCACAGGGCCGGAAAAAACATTAAATTGCGCCAAAAAATCAAGCGGAGAGCACGCTGATCACTTCCTCAATGGTGGTCTGGCCTTGCGCCACTTTCAGATAGCCGTCCTGCTTGAAGGTGATGAAAAGCTGGGTGCGGGAAATCTCCTCGTTCGTGAAGACAGTCTTCCCTTCCACCAGCATATTTCTTATCTGTTCATTGACTTCAAACACTTCCGTGACCGCCAAGCGGCCGGCATAGCCGCTATTGCCGCAACGAGGACAACCCTTGCCCTTGAAAAAAACCAGTTTGTCCGCCTTGGCATCCTTAAGCTGGGCGCGCCGATACTCGGGCGGCAGGCTGTCCAGGGCGGCCATGAGGTCAGCCAGAAAATCGCTCGGCAATTTCGCTTCCACCCGGCAATAGGGGCAGATTTTACGCACCAGGCGCTGAGCGATAATCAAGCGCAAGGTAGAAGAGAGCAGAAAAGGCTCCACCTTCATATCCACCAAACGGGTGATAGCGCCGACCGCGTCATTCGTGTGCAGGGTGGAAAGGACGAAATGGCCGGTCAAAGCCGCGTGAATGGCCAATTCGGCGGTTTCCGTATCGCGGATCTCGCCGACCATGATGACATCCGGATCCTGGCGCAAAAAATGGCGCAAGCCGGTCGCGAAAGTATAGCCGATCTCCGGCTTGACTTGGGACTGATTCACGCCCTTGATCATGTATTCAATCGGATCCTCTAATGTGGAAATATTGATGCCCTCCTTATTCAGGTTGGAAATCAGGGAGAACAAAGTGGTGGACTTGCCCGAGCCGGTCGGACCGGTAACAAGTAACAGGCCATTCGCGTTGGTGACATTCTTTTTGGTCAATTCCAAAGCCGCGCCTTGAAAGCCAAGCTCTTCCAGATTCGGCACCTGGCGGGACACATCCAGGATCCGCATGACCACTTTTTCCCGGCCGAGCAAAGGCAGAGTGGAAACGCGGAAATCGTAATCCTTGTCGTCAATGGTCAGGCGGATCCGGCCGTCCTGAGGAATGCGCGTTTCGTCCAGCTTCATGTTGGCCAGCACTTTAATCCGGGCCACGATCGAATCATGGACATCCAGGGGCAAAATCAGAGAGGTATGCAAAACGCCGTCAATGCGGTAACGGACGCGGCTCTCCCGTCCGACCGGTTCAATGTGAATATCGCTGGCTCGGCCCTCAATGGCATGCCGGATCACGACGGAAACAATTTTGACGACCGGCGCGCTTTTTGTGACTTCTTCGATTTTAACGGCCTTGTCCTTTTCTTCCGATTTCTTGCCGGACGCACTGGATACGAATTCTTCCCTGGTCTTCAGGGCCTTGTTGATTTCCTTGCTGGTTGTGTCATATTGCTTCATGGCCAAAGCCATGCTCGCTTCGGAAATGAGATGGTAATGAACGTTCAGACCGGCGCCTTTGGCCAAAAAATCCACAGCTTCAATCGCCTTAAAATTATCCGGGTCAATCATCCCGACATCAATTTCCCGACCTTGCCGCTCAAAACAAACGATCCGATAATTTTTGGCCACTTCCGCCGGAATGGTGTTCAAAGCGCTTTCGCCGATCTCGCGGCCGGCCAGGTCGGCATAAGGCAATTTAAAAATTCCCGCCTTGAGCTTGGCCAAATCTTCGTCACTGGCAATTTTTCTTTCCAGGATTATTTCCCCAACGGGTTTGCCGGTAAATTTGGCGGCGGATAAAATTTCGGCCGCCTGGTCGGAATTGATTTTTTTTTCGCCGGCGAGCGCCGCCAGAATTTCATCGTCGCGGGTCATATTGGTTTTGCCGGCTGGCCTATTGTTTAGGATTAGTAAAAAAAATATCTTTCTGCCCGACGGCTCCTGGTCGTGCCGAAATCCGGAGAGAAACCGGCTTTAACTTGATGAACTTTTGGTTTTGAAAAATCGTAAAATTGATTTTCAACGTCAATAATTCAGATAAGATTTTTTCCTGCTCGGCGGAAATGGAGGAAACCGGGCCGGGCTGGACAGAATCAGAAAAAAACAAAGCCACATTTTGATTGGCCAGCCAGATGCCGAAAAAAACTACGGCTGATAAGATAAACAAAATAATAATTTTCATTTTTCCATCCATATTTTTTTAGTCCGATGACGGTCGCGTTAAAAATCTGCTATCCCTTCAATGCACGGACAAATAATAAGTTAGCAAAGAAAGCGTGACTGTCGCGCTGGCGGGCGAATAATTGATCTTCTGGATATCCGTCAGCCGCAGGTTATTCTCCAATTCAGCCAAAAAAATTTTCAGCCGCTGATAATCGACGCCGGACACGCTCAAATCAATTAGCACTTTCTTGATACCGCCGCGCGCGACGGTATCGGATTTTTCCGCCGGCTCGCTCGCTTTGATATAGCTCAAGGCCAAACCGTTGCGGCCGACAATATTTTCCAGTTCCACCATGGATTTTTCCACTTCCGGCGCGGCCGGCAAGAATAAGGACAATTTGTCCAGCTCGCTTTGCCTGACCGCCGCATATGACTCTTTTAATTTGCCCAATTTGTTCAAATAGCCGTCATAAATAGTCAGAGCCTGTTCCTGCTCCTGCCGTTTCTGGCTGATCATAGCCTTGATGTCCGCTAATCTGACGGACAGAAAAAAGATTGCGCCAAAAAGAAAAACCAGTAAACCCAAAAAAGGCGGGATAAAACGAAAATTCCGGGACAGGAAAAATTTTATCTTCTGGCTTAAATGCGTGCTGGTCTGCTCAATTGTCTGTCCATGCGTCATATCTTTTACCCGGGGCTTATTGCCCGCGGCTAACGTAATTTGTGAATAAAGCGGGATCAATCAACAAATCCAAAGGAAAACTGATCAAGAATTTCGCCGCCTCTTCGTTTAATCCGCTGACCAATTGCTGGCCGCCGCTGGTTGAAGCGCTCTTTACCCAGGAACTTGCCCGCAAAACGTTGATTTGCTCGGCCAGATTGATAAAATCCTTGGTCCGGGCTTTCAAGCTGTATTTTCCGCTCAAATCGCCGCTGAAGCCGTCGTATTTAACCGTGGACAAAGTGTTTTCTTCCAAAAAAAGAAAAAAATTCGTCCAATAGACATGATTATTGATCAATTCTTCCGCCATACTCAAACGTTGGCTGTCAGCCGCGATATTGCTGATCTCTTGTTTCATGGCGACGATTTTCGCCCCTTTAAACGCGGCCTGCTCGGCTAAAGCCGATACTTTTCCGCTTTTTACCTTTTCGTAAAAAAATAGGCAAGCGTAAAGTCCGGCCAAAATCAGCAAAGCCGCGGCGATATAAGCCGCGATCTGATACCAAGCTTTCTGCCAATCAAAAAAAGTAATGATTTCCCCCTTGATCAGATTGGTCTTGATTATGCCGCCGCCGGCCGACATCGGCTTGGTTGATTTTTCCGTTGGCAAAATTTTCTTCTGGGCTGTCTCCTCTTTCGCCGGTGGGACAGAGGCGGGCGGAATGAGCGAACTGGCCGGCCGGTCTTTTTCTTTGGATATTTTCGCTTGATAATCTGAAATTTCTTTTTTCATTAAAAAAGACGGGGAAGCCTGTTCCGGAGCCTGACCATTGGCCGCTATCTTAATTTTGTTGAGCCAATCGTTAAAAGACATAAAAAAATCCCTAAAAAGCCCGCGACTTATTTTTTTAAAGCACTTCCCGCAGGGCCAAGCCGACCGCCGCGGCCAGGCGCGGACCGATTTCTTCCAGCACCGGCATCAATTCCGCCGGACAATCCACCCGGTTCCAAGGATTGCCGATGATCACCTGCCGATCCAAAAGATCGGCCAAGTAATATTGAAAATTCGGCAACAGGGCGGAACCGCCGGTCAGGATAATCTTATCCGCTTTTTTCTGATTCTTGTTCTGAAAAAGATTCAGGGCAAACTTAATTTCATTGACCACCGGGCTGACGAGATTCTTGATCAGGACCGGCACGGCATGATCCGTTCCGGCAAAAGAATCAAGACCGTAATCATATTTGAATTGCTCGGCTTCCGTCCAGCTTATTTTCAAGGCGCGGGCTAACGCTTCGGTAACGGCCGCGGCGCCAAAGTCAAGACTGCGGTTCAACATCGGGATACCGTTTTCCACGATGGTGATGTTGGTGCTGGAAGCGCCCATGGCCACCAGCGCGATTACCGACTGGTCAACGCCGATAAGCGAACGGATCAGGGAAAAAGTTTCCGTTTCCAGGTTCAACAAGTTGATTTTCGCCGCCAAAAAAACCCGTTTATACCTTTCAATAATCTCGTTGGGCGCGCCGGTCAAAAAAATTTTGACATTGCGGGTCGCGCCGCTGTTCGCGGCCGCCGCGCCAACGCCCAATTCATTCCAATCAATCGTCATTTCTTCCAAGGGCAAGGGGATAACTTTCTTCGCCTCCCAATAGACCGCGGAAGCCAAACTGTCAGCCGGCACATTAGACAAATTGATGATGGAAGAAAAAACGGAAAAAGCCGGCAAGGAAGCGATGCCGTTCCGGCTCTGAAAACCGGCTTCCTGCCAAATTTTTTCAATAGTATGCGTCAGGCGCGCTTCGTCTTTCTGCCAAGCTTCTCCGCTTTTAAAACGGGCCAGTTCGCTGAAACCGTAAGTGACCAAGCGCGGGCCGTTTGGGCCTTTCTTTATTTCCACCATTTTCACGCCGGCAGAACCGATATCAATGCCGATATATCCTTCATTATTAGCAAGTATGCTCATAGTTGGCTGGCCCGAATATGATGTTTAATTGGTACGGATTTTGACGAAGCGGAATTTTTATAATACAATATATGATATCAACAGGGATAAATAAATATAATTTCATTTTTATTATAACATAAAAATATACTGGTGGTAAAATACTCAGCGCCCGGCGCCGTAAAATAAAAAAATTCCCTTAAAAACAAGCGATTTTATCCCCATAAAAGATCTTTTCGGAAAAAATCCGGGTATCCATTAAATCTTTTTTTTCCTTTAATAAAGATTTATCCACAACTTAATGCTGTCAGAAAATCAGAAAAAAATCCTTTTTGGAACACTTTTCCTGGCCATCGTGAGCTTTGCCGGTTTTTTGATTTATTATATTTTTTTCCGGTCTTTAATCGCGCCCCAAGCGCCAGCCTTGCCCGACGCCACCACCACGACTGGTATTTTACCGATCGCCGGGCCGGGCGGCAGCCAAAACGCCACTTCTTCCGCGGCGGTCGGGCTACCCGCCGCGCTTCCGACCGGGGGCGAAAAAGCGAATGAAATCGCCGTCGGCGGCCTGACTAAAACCGTTTCTTTGGGAGATTTCCAATCCGTGGATCCGGCCCTCGGCGTGAATGGCCAAGACATCCAATTTTACAATAAAAAAGACGGCCTTTTCTATCGCCTGGACCAAGACGGCCAAGCGGTCCAGCTGTCTGACCAGGTGTTCCATAATGTCAGCCGCGTGACCTGGTCGCCGCAAAAAAACACGGCTATTTTGGAATATCCGGACGGCTCAAATATCGTCTATGATTTCGCCCGGAAAAAACAGATTACCCTGCCCAAACACTGGGAAGATTTCGCTTTTTCCCCGGCGGGCGATTCCATTGTTTTGAAAAGTCTGGGACTGGATCCGAATAACCGCTTTCTGGCCGTGTCCAATCTGGACGGATCGCGAGCGAAAATTATTGAACCGATGGGCGACAACAGCGCCAATGTCTATCCGGCCTGGTCGCCGAACAACCAGGTAGTCGCGGTTTTCACCGAAGGGATTGATTTTGACCGACAAAATGTTTTTTTTGTCGGCTTGAACGACGAAAATTTCAAATCCATGGTCGTGGAAGGCCGCGGTTTCCAGCCGCTCTGGACTCCGGCCGGCGACAAGCTCCTTTACAGCGTCTATTCTTCCGCGACCGACATGAAGCCGAACTTGTGGATTGCTGAAGCCCAAGGCGAAAAAATCGGCTCCGGCCGGCGCAATCTGGGCTTGGCCACCTGGGCTCAAAAATGCGCGTTCGCGGATAATACGGAAGTAATCTGCGCCGTGCCAACGGAATTGCCGACTGGCGCGGGTCTGGCTCCGGAAATAGCGCAAACCATACCTGACCGTCTTTACCGCATCAACACCACGAGCGGTTTAAAAAAAATGATTGCTGTCCCGGATGAAAATTTCAATATGAAAAATTTAATAATTTCGGAAAATGGCCGCTATCTTTATTTTACCGACGCGAATTCCGGACAAATCCGGCAAATCAAGTTAAAATAAAAACGGCCAGCCAAGGTCATGATTTTTTCCCGAATAATCGCGATCGGAAGCGCCTGCCGCGATTTTATTATTGACTTGCTTTTTCCGGCCGCCTGTTTGGGGTGCGGCCGAAGCGGCGCCTGGCTTTGCCCGGCTTGCCGCCGCGGCCTGCGGCCAGCGGATCACGATTGCCCGCATTGCCAAAGGCCGGAACCAAACGGCCAATTCTGCCCGGCTTGCGCGCCGGCTTTTCATTTCCGCGGCCTCTGGGCCGCCGGCGATTACAGCCAGCCGCTGATGGCCCAACTCATTAAATCCTTGAAATACCACAACATCCGGGAACTGGCCGATATTCTCGCGGATCTCATGGCTGAACAAGCCAAAGAAATAGCTGGCCGCACCGACTTCTATCCGAACCAAGCCGGCCGCGCACCCCTGCTCGTACCCGTCCCGCTCCACCCCAAACGGCAGCGGCAAAGAGGTTTTAATCAAGCCGAGCTCCTGGCGGAAAAATTGCGGGACAAGCTGGCCTGGTCCACCGACGCCAGCCATTTGGTCCGCGTCCAATCAGCCGGCGCCCAAGCCAAATTATCCGGCGCGGCGCGGGCAAAAAATCTGCGCGGCGCGTTTGTTTGGCGGGGTGATGGGTTGGCCGGCCAGAATATTATCTTGGTGGACGACGTAGCCACCACCGGCACCACCTTGAATGAATGCGCTGCGGTTTTAAAAAAAGCCGGCGCCGGCGAAATTTGGGGCCTAGTCGCGGCCAAATAAATACTATGATCAAAGTGAAAAAAAACGGGGTTCTGCTTACTCCGGGCCAAAATAATTTTGACGCCCATTCGGTGCTGAATCCGGCCGTCTGGCAAGAAGGCGAAAAAATCCACCTTATTTACCGAGCAATCAACCCGGACGGTATCTCTTCGCTGGGCTATGCCGAGCTGGATGGGCCGCTGAAAATCGCGGCCAGGTGGGACAAGCCATTTATTGAACAGAACAGCCGTGAAGAAAAAAAAGGCGTGGAAGATCCGCGCCTGGTCCGGATTGACGGCACATTTTACCTCACCTATGTAGCTCATGACGGCTTTAACGCGGTCAGCGGCCTGCGCCTCGGCCCCGACCTGTTTAATCTGAAAAAAAACGGGATCATCAGCCCGAAAATCCGCTATCGCGACGCCGGCAAGCTGTTCTCTTACACTAAGCTCAAAGACGATTATTATTTTTTCGCTTCTTTTTATGAAAGATATTCCGGCCGGAATATCTTGGTTTGGCACAAGGACATGATTTTCTTTCCGGAAAAAATCAACGGCCAGTTCGTTCTCCTGCAAAGAATCTTGCCCGATATCCAGCTTTTGCGTTTTGACGACCCGAGCCAACTGAAAGACAAATATTTCTGGCTATACCAACTCATTCATCTGTCCGAAAATGTCATCTTGGAGGGCGAGCACGGCTTTGAAAACCGCAATATCGGCGGCGGGGCCGTACCGATCAAAACCAAAGACGGCTGGCTGGTTATTTACCATGGCGTACAGGAAAACAACAGAAAAAGGATCTATTCGGCCGGCGCCGCGCTGTTTGATCTGGCCGATCCATCCCGGCTCATCGCCCGCCTACCCTACCCCCTGTTCTCGCCGACCGAAGATTACGAGCTGGTCGGTACGGTCAATAATGTCGTCTTTCCGACCGGCACCGCCCTCTTTGGGGACGATTTATATATCTATTACGGTGCGGCTGACAAATACATTGCCACCGCCGTGGTCAGTTTCTCTGGTCTGCTGGCGGAAATACTCAAACATCGCCGCGCTTGATCCGGCTTGGCCGGGCCGCCGGAAATAATGGCCAGGAGGAATTTTCTAAATAAAAACAGCGGCCGCGAAAGTCGTTGTTTTTTGTTAAGAAACAATTATTTGGAATTTATCTTAAGGAAAATTTTTGTGTAAAGCCACAGTGTTTTATTTCAACCTTTTAATGGATTTTTTCTGCGGTCTGCACCGAGGTTAATTCCAAGCAGAATTTCTTTAAAATCTTTTTTATTTTATAATTACTTAATTTGCTATATTCTATGGCCATATCTAGCATTATAGCAAAAATTTGCTAGACAAGACCCAAGTTTATTATTCATATTTTTACTTCATTAAATCATCAAACGAAACGCCGACATCTTAAGCATCATGCCAATACCGAAACCAAGCTTTAGAAAATACTCGGGTTTTTGTTCTTTCTATGCTTATTTAACCTGTTTTAAGCTACTTCCATCCCACTCAACTATCGGCTCATCTCCATAGTTTGCGTTTATTTCCACAGATTCGCTTAGCCAAGTTCCATAATCAATCGT
>PCSD01000037.1:5370-11528 GCA_002771615.1 Candidatus Falkowbacteria bacterium CG23_combo_of_CG06-09_8_20_14_all_49_15 | reverse complement strand
AAGCACCACCGTAAAAGTTCTTTTAAAATTCTTGAATAATTTTTGGTTCATATCTTTTCATTAAAAGAGCGTTTAAAACAACGCTAACCGACGAAAATGCCATCGCCGCCGCGGCAATCGCCGGATTTAAAAGCCAACCAGTGAAGGGATATAAGATGCCGGTGGCAACGGGAATGCCAATGATATTATAAAAGAAAGCCCAGAAAAGATTTTGCTTAATTTTTTTTAAAGTATATTTGCTCAAATCAATCGCTGTTATCACATCTCTCAAATCATCTTTGATTAAAATTATCTCCCCAGTTTCCATGGCCACATCGGCGCCGGAACCCAAGGCAATTCCTAAATCAGCTTGCGCCAAAGCCGGAGCGTCGTTTATACCATCGCCAACCATCGCCACGACATTTCCTTCGTTTTGCAGTTTTTTGATTTCGGCTGATTTCTCTGGAGGCAATACCTCGGCTAAAATCTTATCTATGCCAACTTGCTTAGCTATCGCTTGTCCAACTCTTTTATTATCGCCGGTAATTATAACGACTTTTTTGCCTATTTTATGAAGCATCTTAACGGCTTCTTTTGAATATTCCTTAAGAGTATCAGCCACTGCAATGATCCCGATAATTTTTTTATCTTGGGCCAAAATCATCGCTGTTTTACCTTGATCTTCCAAAACAATCATTTTTTCTTCTATTAAACTTGGATCAATTTTATTTTTAATCATTAATTTTCTTGTTCCAAAAAATATTTTTTTGCTTGCCCCGTAGGATCCCGCTGAAGGCGGAATTTCTTCGGGGTTTTCTAAATCAGCCATAACGCCATAGCCGGGTAGGGCTTGAAAATTATTAACTTTGGATAATTCCAATTTCTCTTCCTTGGCTTTTTTAACTATTGCTTCCGCCAAAGGATGTTCTGAATTTTTCTCTACAGAAGCGGCCATCCGTAAAATTTCTAATTCATTAGAATTTAGGGTTGGTAATTTGTTTGAAAATTGAAAATTGAAAATTGAAAATTCCGTAACCGATTTTATATCCGTTACGGCTGGCTCTCCTTTAGTTAGCGTTCCCGTCTTATCAAAAATAACCATATTTATATTTCTGGCAATTTCTAAAGCTTTGCCGTTTTTGATTAAAATACCATTTTTGGCCGCCAGACCTGTTCCCATCATTACCGCTGTTGGTGTTGCCAAACCCAAAGCGCAAGGACAAGCAATGATCAAAACGGCGACAAAAACCGTTAAAGCAAAAGCTAATGACTGCCCCAACAAAAGCCAAACAACAAAAACAAAAATAGCCATTCCGATTACGGACGGCACAAAATAAAAAGAAACCTTGTCTGCCAAAAGTTGGATTGGCGCTTTGGAACCCATTGCTTCTTCAACTATTTTTATAATCTGAGCTAACAACGTATCTTTACCCACCCGCGTGGCTTTAAGTTTCAAAATGCCGGTTTTGTTAATGGTTGCGCCAATTACTTCATCATCCTTTTTCTTTTCTGCGGGAATGCTTTCACCGGTGATGGCTTTTTCATCAACGCCGGAATAACCGTCAATAATAATCCCGTCAGCCGGAATTTTTTCACCAGGCTTGACTAAAATAATGTCCCCGACGCTAACTTCGGCAATGGGAATTTTCATTTCCTCGTTATTTTTTATAATGGTTGCTTCTTTAGGCTGAAGGCCAATTAATTTTTTAATCGCGTCGCTTGTTTTTCCTTTCGTTAGGGCCTCTAAATATTTGCCTAAAGAAATAAAAACTAAAATTAAAGCCGCGCTTTCAAAATAAAGCCGCGCTTCACTTGTTATTTTAAAAAATATTAAAATTGCGATAATTAAACTATAAAAATAGGCTGTAGCGGTGCCGATAAAAATTAAAGTATCCATATTTGGAGTCAGATGCAGAAGCTTTTTAAAGCCCGAAGCCCAAATATTGAAGCTGAAAACAATGACAATTGTTACCAAAACAAACTGGATTATTGATCCGTATGCCTCAACAATTGCCGCCCTTGGTAAATTAAACATTTCGCTCAGCACTATGTAGATAATGGGAAAACTGAAGATTGAAGCGAAAAAAAAACGCTTTTTTAATTTTTGAATTTCCGGCGATCTTGCTCTTTCGTGGCGATCACGCATATCTCCGTCAATAAATTCTTCTGTTGCCTCATATCCCAACTTTTCAATTCTTTTTTTAATGTTGGCAATATTTATTTGGGAAGGATCAAATTTTAGATAAAGCTTTTCCGAGGCAAAATTAACGTTGGCAGATTTTATTCCTCCTTCTTTTTTAAGAACATTTTCAATATTTGTCGCGCAGGAAGCGCAATGCATATTCAGAATTTTGAGTATCGCTTCGTTCATATGTTTAATTTTATTTTTTAAATAAAAACTAACTTAAATCTTTTTTCTTTTCTTCAAATTCCTTTTTAGCAATTTCGCCATTGACATATCTTTTTTTGAGAATATCCAGCGCAGAGTCATTTTTGTCTTCTTTTTGCTTAATAAACCAACCAATCAAAGCCACAAACCCCCAAATGATAAATCCCCAAAATATAAGCATAAAAATCCAGCCAAAACCGAAACCAAACCAACCCATTGGATTATTAGAAAAATACCACATCATATTTTTAAAATTAATTATTAACAAATTATATCTTGTCCTGTTTTTTATTTGTAACACGATTATTATTTGATTTATGTCTTTTTTGAAAATAAACCAATTCTATTTTCTGTCGGCAAAATTATTTTTCAGATGTCGCATTATTTTTATCCACAACTTCTATAATTCCGGAAATCATTCCCATCCAGCAACTAAATTTAAATTTGCCCGTTTTTGTCGGCGTAAATTCCTTAAAACTAGTTTTTCCCGGTGTTAAATAGATTTCTCCCTCAAATAAATTTTTGGAAATAACCGCATTAGTGCAACCGCTAGTTCCCGTATCGGTAATTTCCCACCTGACCGGTATTCCGGCTTTTACTTTAAAATAGTTTGGTGAATAACCGCGAGAGGAAGCGTCCATTTTTAAAACTTGTTTGCCGCTAATAATTGGAGCCAGCCTCTCCTCGTTTTCGTATGAAGTATTTTTATTAGTATTAGAAGATTGGGTTGAATTGAAATCTAAATCGCTCAGACTGGAAATCCCCAAGACATTTAACTGAAAATTTATATTATAGAGAGCAAAAAATAGAACCAAGATGCCGGCTATTTTCAAAAATCTTTCAGATAAATGCGGCTTTTGCAAAAATTTAACGCTAGATAAACCAATAATTAAAAGCATTGGCAAAGTACCCAATGCGAATAAGAGCATAATCAATCCTCCTTGAATTGCGTTTCCGGAAATCAAAGCCAATCCTTGAGCAGTAATGGTAAAGCCGCAAGGCAAAAAAAAAGTGAACGCGCCCATTAAAAAGGGCATATAACGACCTTTAAAATTAGATTCGTCGGCAATAAATCTAGTGATAAATTTCGGCAGTGTAAATGGGAATTTCCTAAATGTTTTGAAATCAAACATTTGAAAAGCCAATAAAATCATCATTATGGAAACTGTGATAACTAATATCGGTCCAAACTTTAAAGAAAAATTTAATTTATCGCCAATAATTCCCAGTGTCGCTCCTAAAATGCCGTAAGAAATAAGTCTGCCGGCATTAAAAATCAGGTGGGGCTGAATTTTTTTCCAAGCAGAGTCAGAATCAGAATATAATTCGCCCCATTGTTTTGACATTGAAAGAATTAGTCCGCCAACCAAGGCCGCGCAACTGGAAATTCCAGCCAGAATTCCGAACGCCAAAAACATTGGCAAAGACGATTTTGAATT
Source organism: Candidatus Falkowbacteria bacterium CG23_combo_of_CG06-09_8_20_14_all_49_15 (assembly GCA_002771615.1). GTDB lineage: Bacteria > Patescibacteriota > Patescibacteriia > Patescibacteriales > UM-FILTER-48-10 > UM-FILTER-48-10. The sequence goes on along the minus strand of PCSD01000037.1, from coordinate 7,721 downwards.
GACATTAATTAATCCTGTTAGTCCTAATTGGTTTAATCCGATAAAACCGATAATGATGAAAAATCCTATGCCAAGAGTGATAAAAAATACTCTCGGCTTAAAGCCATTTGTCGCTTTTTGTGGCTGGCCAGAAAAAAAATAGCCATTTTTTTTGAAAATTTCATTTAATATTTCCACGGAAGGCTTTTTGTCTTCGTATTCGATTAACACTTCGCCTTTAGTGGCATAAGATTCAACTGATTTTATATTTTCTAATGCTAATAATTTTTTTTCAATTAAAACTTCACAAGAAGCGCAATGCATCCCTTTGACATGATAGATATGTTTTTTTGTATTTTTAATCATATATTTTATTATTTATTAAACAATTTCGTAACCCGCAAAATTTCTTGAGTCATTTCTTGTTTTCTTTTTTCATTTTTTGTTGCCATGGCTGTTTTAAAGCAGGTGTTGAGATGATTTTCCATCAGCATTTGGTGAGCGGATTTCAAAAGTCCTATCACTGCCAAGTTTTGCTGCATAATATCAATGCAATATTCATTGGCTTCGACCATTTTTATGATTTTGGATATTAAGCTTTGGGCCTTTTTGAAATTGATAAGAGTGTTTTCTTTTTGGGTAGTCATATTTTTTGAGAATTTAATAATTATTACTTATTTACACCCCGACCATAGGTATAGGTATAGCGTATCAAATGGAACATTTCTGTCAATAGCAAATCTACTTTTTATCATATTTGTGCTGAATTAAAAATATTAAATTACTACTCTCACACCACCCAATTTGAGATTCCGAGATCGTCCAAAAAATCCGCCGTGGGCACAGCAGACGGGCAAAAAAAAGAGGGCATGGAAAAATAAATTTTACCGGCCTGTTCTGATCGACCAAGGCGAACATGGAAGGGGCGGGCGACTCGTCCTTGCTCAAGCAAGGAAGCAAGGCCCGCAAAAATTATTTCCTTAATTGAAAAATATTTTACGCGCACTTTCTAAAAAATATTTTAATTTTTGCGGCCTTTGTTCGCCGTCTGGCGGAGAGCCGCTGGGCGGGAATACCGCCTGACGGGCGGCAATCAGTCGGGATTTCGTTCAAAATATATTCTGACTTTTTCCAGCAAACACCGCCATAAAAAATCCGCTCCCTAAGAGCGGACTTTTTATGGCGCAATAATGGTCGCTTATCACTAATAACGATCAATAATACGCCGATAAAAATCTATTCTTTTTTAAAACTCGGCCGAATCATTTTCCTTGAGCTGGCTGCCCACAGTATCCGCCATCGCCAATAAAAGCAAATTCCAAAAAATTTTGGCAATGGTCTTAAAAATGTCCCTGTCTTAATTTTTTAAAGCTGAGGGCAGATGATTTCATTATTGTTTTTTTCATCATGAAAAAACCGCTGGCGCCTTCTTCTCAAAAAAGCGGCGCGGATATTCATTTTACGGCATAAAAAAATCGCGCGAAAAAATTATACGGAGGCCAACAAAAGATCCAGGGCTAGGCGCGGTTCGGTCCGGCCGGTTTTGGAATCAAAATCCGCCCGCACCAGTTCGGAAAAAATCTTCTTCAAGCGCGCCAGCGGGAAATTCCTGGCTTGACTGACTCCCTTCTGGGCGATAAAAGGGGAAAGCTTGGTCAGACTGGCGATCTTTTTGAAACTCAGGCCTTGCTCCAGGCCATCCTTGACCCGCAGGAGATTCTTAAATTGCCACAGCACCATGGTCAGGATATATATATCCGCCTGGCCGGCATCGCGCAAATCGTTCAAAATTTGAAAACTCAGAGCTTTTTGTCCAGCGCCCAGGGCGTTTGTCAAGGCAAAAATATTGTCGTCCGTCTGGCCGCGGACCAGGCGGCTGACCTCCGCAACGGTGATTTCCGGGCCAGGCGCGTCCGGCACAATCTTCTGTTCGCTCCCCAAATGATAATGGAGCAACTTGTCTATCTCCTGGCTGATCTGCCACAAATTCCCGTTGGTTAAAAGCGCCAGGCTGAGCGCGGCTTTCGGGCCGATCAAAGCGCCGCGGCTCGCGGTTTCACCTTTGATCCAAGCGATGGTTTCCGCCTGGGAAAATGGCTTGCAGTATTGGACGAACTTCTGTTTGATTAAAAAAGCAAAAAGCTGGGACTGGCTTTTATTTAATTTCCCCTTGGCCACCGGGCCGTCCCAAAAAACCAGAATATTGCTCTCCCCGGATTCCTTGCCCCGCAAAAAATCCGCCAGCTCGGAGAACAGATTTTCCTGCTTGTTTAAAAAGATATTTTCCACCACGACCAGCCTTTTTTTGGCGAACAGAGAAGCCGGGCCGACCTGGGCGGAAATCTCGGCCAAACTCGCGTTTTCGCCGTCTA
>PCSD01000037.1:0-5346 GCA_002771615.1 Candidatus Falkowbacteria bacterium CG23_combo_of_CG06-09_8_20_14_all_49_15 | reverse complement strand
GGTCAACTTCCCGCCGGTATTTATCTTTTACTTCCTTTAATTTGCGCCGGCTCAAAAAAGTATTCTCGCCGTAAAAATATATCAGCATAAATTTTGACGTATTCTCAAAAAAACTTTACTTTGTTATAATATCAAATAGCCAGCGGTCGGGTACTGAGGATAAAATAATTATTTGGTAACCGCTAAAACATTAATAATAATTTAAATATTTTACAAGACCAATGACCACTGCGAAATGCCCGATCTGCAACAGCGACGTTATTGTTGACGACGAAGCTTGCGAGGGTGAACTGGTTAATTGCGCCAATTGCGGCGCGAATCTGGAAATCGTTGCCTTGCGGCCGGCCAGATTGAGGGAACTGCCCCCGGAGGAAACAGAAACCGCACCCGAGGAAGCCAGCGACGATGAAGAATAAACCGGACGCGTCGGAAAAAATATCATTTTCCCTGATTGGACAAAGAAATGGCCGCTTGTTTGAATTGCTTGCCGCGGTCTTTGTAATTCCGGAAAAGGCCGAAACTCGCGCAAGCGGGCGACAGTAAAATTATTTCGCCGGGCTGAGCGCGCCGGAAAGCGCTCTTGACCGCCGCGGCCATACTTCCAAACGTCAAGATTGATCCGTGATAATCGGCTTGAATTAAAGCTTTTTTTAAGCGAGGCGAAGCCGAACCCTTGAATAAAATCACGGCCTTGGCTTTTTTTCTAACCGCCAAAGCCAAAGACCGGAAAGACGATTGCTTTTCCGCACCACCGGCCAGCAATATAATTGGTTTGGCAAAAGAACGAAGGGCCGTGATCGCGGACTCCGGCGTGGTTGCGAAACTATCGTTGTAAAACTTAACCCCCTTTATTTCCCCAACATATTCCAAGCGGTGCTCCAATCCCCGAAAAGAGGCAGCCGCTTTTTTTATTTCTTTTTCGCTCAAACCGGCGATTTTGGCGACTGCGGCGGCCGCGGCCAGATTTTCCTGGTTATGGCGGCCGGGCAAACGGATCGGCCAAGCCAAACGGTCGTAAAAAACTACTTGCCCTTGATAGGACTCTTTGCGCCAACGTTTAACTAATTTTTTGTTAACAACGGCGTAATCAGTGCGGTGCTGGCCGCGGAAAAGATTATATTTGGACTGCCAATATTCCGCCAAAGTCCGATGATAATTGGGATTATTCGGATCGGCGGCGGCCAGATGTTCGGAAAAAAAATTCGTAATAACGCCAATGCGCGGCCGCGCGGAAAAATCCTGGAGCTGAAAGCTGGAAAGCTCAAGGACCACCCAGTCGCTTTTTTTTATTTTCGCCAAAAATTCAAAAGGCGCCACGCCGATATTCCCTCCCAGCCAGACAGTCCGGCCGGCCGCGCGTAAGAGATGGACGATCCAGGCGGAAGTTGTCCCCTTGCCTTTGCTGCCGGTGATGCCGATAATATTGCGAGTCGGGCATAAAGCAAAAAAAAGCTTCATCGGACTGGTCAACAGCGGGGGCCGCGGCGCTTGGCGCAAAGCTTCCTGTATGCCCGGACAGAAAATCGGCCAGCCCGGCGAACGGAACAAAATGTCAAATTCAAATAGCCGCTGATTAAATTCCTGGCCCAAACGCCAATGGATATTCGGCTTTTTTTTAAAATTCAAGACCCCCGCTCCCAATTCAGCCAGAGAACGAAAATCGCAAATCGTCATTAAGGCTTGGCTTTTTTTTCGTAGGAGATAATTAATCAAAGCGGAATTTTCCAGGCCCAAACCCAGAAAAGCGAGTTTTTTGCCGGACAAATATTTTTCTTTGATGATCGGCTTCGCGCCGGACGGCTTGCTGTTCTTGGACATATTAATATCTAAACCGATTTAAATTTATCGTCTTGGTCTTTTGACGCTGATACTTTTTTTACTCTGGGCGCGCTGGATAAAATTTTGGACCGGTCTGATGCGACCGGCCGGAATAAATTTAATCCAGGTCAATTTTTTCTAAATCCCCCCAGTTGCTGCCGGCTTTGACATCCGCGACAATCGGCACGGACAAATCCGCGACCTGCTCCATAATTTTTTTAAACTCCTGGGCGGCCGGGCGGATCAGATCCGCTTCCGCCTCAAAAAGCAGTTCATCATGCACCTGCAGGCACATTTTCACGCGGCCGGCATATTTTTGGCTGATTATTTTATGGATCCGGATCATCGCCAGCTTGATCATATCCGCGGCCGTTCCTTGCAAGGGCGTGTTGACTGCCATCCTTTCCGCGGCCTGGCGCACCGGACGCGCCGCCGCGTTAATTTCCGGCAAATAACGCCGGCGGCCGGACAGAGTCTGGACATAGCCAAGACGGCCGGCTTGAGTAATGGTCTGGTCAATAAACTTCTTTACGCCGGCATAAACGACAAAATATTTATCAATGAATTCTTTGGCGCGATAATAGGGCATATCCGCGGTCTGCGCCAGGCCATGCGGACCTTGTCCGTACAGAACCCCGAAATTAACGGCTTTGGCTTCGCGGCGCATGGCCGGTGTCACCTCCGCCAAATCCACCTGGAAAATTTCCGCGGCCGTGGCGGCGTGGATGTCCAGTTGATCGCGGAAAGCCGCGCGCATTTTCTTGTCGCCGGACATATGCGCGGCCAAACGCAATTCAATTTGGGAATAATCCAGACTGAGCAAATGGAAACCGGGGGCGGCGACAAATGCTTGCCGGATCTTTCGGCCCCAATCCGTTCGCACGGGAATATTCTGCAGATTCGGTTCTGTGGATGACAGCCGGCCGGTGGCGGTCACGGTTTGATTGAAGCTCGTATGCAGGCGTCCGGTCCGGGGATTGATTAAAGCCGGCAAAGCATCAACATAGGTGCTGGCTAATTTAGTTAATTCCCGATATTCACCGAGTAAAGGGATGATTGGGTGCAGATCTTTCAGTTTAGCCAGTTCTTCGGCCGCCGTGGACAGGCCGGTTTTATTTTTTACCACGCCGTCCGGTGGAATGCCCAGTTTGACAAACAAAATTTCTCGCAATTGTTGTGTGGAATTTATGTTGAAAGTCTGGCCGGCCGCGGCATGGATCTTCCTGGTCAATTTGGCAATGATTTTTTTCAAATCCGCGCTGATGGCGGCCAGCCGGTTCTGGTCCACGGCGATACCGGTATCTTCCATATCCGCGAGGACCGGCAAAAGAGGCATTTCCAACTCCCGAAATAATTTCCAAAGGGATTTTTTCTTGAGTTCGGCTTTCAGCCGGGCCGCTAAACGGCCGGTGAAATCGGAGTCTTCGCAACTATAAACTGCCAGTTTGTCCAGCGCCACTTCCGCAAAGCCGATTTTATCGCGGCCGCGGCCGAGCAGATCGTCTTTGCCGATCTTGGCAAAACCGAACTCCGTGTAAACCACGGCATCCAGGTTGTGCTGGCGGCTACCCGGATTCAAAAGGTAGGAGGCGATCATTGTGTCAAAATCCAAACCGGAAATCTTAAAACCGGCTTGGCGGAGGACTCGCAAGTCAAACTTTAAATTATGGCCGATCTTTTTCTGGCGCCTGCCCGCCAAAACGGTTTTTAAACGATCAAGCCAGTTTGTTTTTGTCCCGCTGGCCGCGTCCGCTTTTTCACGGTAATTGAACAGATCCGCCGCCTGGGATTTATTTTCCGGCGGCGCCGGCAGAAAGAAAGCCTCGCCTGACCGCCAGGAAAAACTGATTCCGAGCAGACGGCAACGCAAAGGATCCAAGCCGGTTGTTTCCGTGTCCAGAACCAAGGATTTTGCCCGGCGCAGAGCAACAAAAAATTTTTTAAAATCAGCTTCTGTTTTTATTAAATGATAGCGGAACTGCCGGCAATCGCGTTGAAATTTGTCTTCCGCCGGCTGATCCGTTCGTGAATTTTTTTGACCGTGGCCGGCCAGGATTTCCAACACGCGCGGCAAAAGGGATTTAAATTCCAGCCCAGTCAGTAAACGGACCAAAGCCGGCTCGTCAACATCGCTCCAAACAATCGGCTTAAGCTTAAAATCAAAATCAACATCACGTTTGATTTCCGCCAAATGCCGGCTCTGCCAGGCCTCGTCTTTCCTGGCGCGCAATAAATCAACGAGGCGAGAAGATAAAATTTCCCCTTGCTCGGTCACGGAGGAAAGCTGGTCTTGTTCAAGATTTTTGTAAAGATTTTCCAAAGTCCCAAATTTTTTTAAAATCTGGACGGCGGTTTTTTCGCCAATGCCTCTGACGCCCGGAATATTATCGCTCGGATCGCCGCGCAAAGCTTTGAAATCAATCATCTGTTCCGGCTCCAGGCCGTAGCGCGCCCGCACGGCTGAACGGTCGTAAAGCACGCTTTCAGACAGACCGCGGGACATGGCATAGACCTTTGTGTCATCGTCAATAAGCTGCAAAGTGTCCATATCGCCGGTCACGATAATTTTTTCCACGCCGGCGGCCACGCGGGCCGTGATTGTGCCGATTAAATCATCCGCTTCAAATCCGGACAGTTTGTAAACCGGGATATTCAAAGCGTGCGCGATTTTTTCCGCCCAAGGAATTTGGGCATAAAGCTCGTCTGGCGCTTTGACGCGCTTGGCTTTATATAGCTTATATTCTTTGTGGCGAAAAGTCGGTCCTTTGACATCAAAAGTCACCGCCAGGTAATCCGGTTGAAATTCTTTGATGGCTTTTAAGAGAAAAGCCGCGAATCCATAAACCGCGTTCATCGGCTGGCCTTTTTTAGTGACCATGGTCAAAGGCAAGGCATGGAAACTGCGATGAATGATGGCATTTCCATCAAAAATGAGAAATTTTTTCTTTTTTTCTGGCATATATCCATTTAATCACATCGCTTGTTCTAACGCAATCCTTAACCTCACCATTAAAACCAGTTTGGGGCTAAGGTCAGCCGCGCCTAATGCTTTTTGTTTGTTAAATATAAATATGAGAAAAAAAGATCAAGAAGTAAGTTGAATTACCCCAAAAAATTGATAGTGCTTGCTTCGTTGGTATCAAAAAACAGGCGCTTAGGCCTGCTTAATGGTTCTGACTGTGCTCTATTCTGAAAATAGTTCGAACGCATTTCGCCGCCTGCGGCGGCGACGGCCAGCCCCCCAAAATTTGAGCGGCTTCGCCGCGATCTTTGACAATTTCAAGTTTTTCTATGAGTTAATCATAACTCATTGTAGTAAATTTTTCAAGAAAAATGAGCTTGAAAAATTTACTGCCTTGGCGGCAAATTCTTTTGCACTTTTACAAAAAGAAAAAGCCCCCTTTGGAGTTTTCGTCGTTGACGAATTCCGCAGGGGGCATAGGTGTGAGGCGAGAGAGGATTAGGCGACGGTGTACATCGCGAAGGTGAAGGTCGCCGAGGCGATTTCCTCTTCGGTGTACTCGTGCC
>PCSD01000115.1 GCA_002771615.1 Candidatus Falkowbacteria bacterium CG23_combo_of_CG06-09_8_20_14_all_49_15 | reverse complement strand
TCACCGAATTAGGTAGCTTGGAATTTTTTAACAACTTGGGCATATATATAACAGTAAATTAGTTTACTGTTCTATACAAGCCCCTAAATGTTTTATCCTTTTTTTTAAATAATTTTGATATATTTTATAATGTGAAATTTTTTCTTATTGAAAATGATATTTTGACCGCTTCTGGCTTGGAAGTGCAATTATGTTGCCTGGGCCAGGAAGTGTGCGTTTATAGCGGAGCGGCGGATAGTGCGGCGCAGGCCAGCGCCATCCTGGCCAATCAGCCCGATTATATTATTATCGGCGCCGGCGACCAGCATCCGAGCCTGATGATGAAAAATTTACAGAACCATGAAGAAATCCGCCGTCTGCCAGTTTTTGTGCTGTTAGAAGAAGATGAGCCGGCTTTTTTGGCGCATCATGCCCGATCGGGCGCGGATTATGTCTTAAAAAAGATTGAAAATGATTTTAGCGCCCTGGCACAGAAAATTTTGAAAATCATCAATAACCGTGAAAAAATAACCAGCCGCCAAGCTAACAGCCGCTTATGGCCATGAAAAAAACCATTGTTATCAGTTTGGGCGCCGCAGTTTTGCTGGCGGTAATTTATTATTTTAGCCGCGGCCGGGAAACGGAAAGCGCTTATACGACCGACACGGCTCGCGTTGAATCGCTGGTGCAGACCGTTAGCGAAACCGGAACCGTGCGTCCGGCGCAAAGCGTCCAATTAAGTTTTCCCCTGGCCGGCCGCCTTGTTTTGTTGCCGGCCAAAACCGGCGAAGCGGTCGTGGCCGGGCAGGTTTTAGCCGAGCTTGATCAGGCCGGATTGCTTATTAAAGAGAAGGAAGCAACGGCCGTTTTGGCCGGCGTCCAGTCAGAACTGGCCAAACTGGCGGCTGGCGCGAGCTCTGAAGATATTTCCGTCAGCGAAGCCAACCTCAGCCAGATGGAGGTGAATTACCAAGCTGGTTTAAAAGAATTGTCCGCCATCAGGCAGGCTGGAGAGGAAAATGTTGCGCAAGCGGAGAAGAGCTGGAAAGATTTGTCGGAAAATAATCCAGATAACATTACTCCGACCGAGCAGGCGGTTGTCAAAGCGGAGGATAATTTGAAAAACACGTTGCTTGTTGACGGCCAAGATTTTGCGGATAAGCGTCAAATTGGCCTAAATTCGGCCGAGGCCAGATTGGCGGAAATTAATACGGCCCTGGACAAAATCCAGATAATTTTTGACGATGAAGACGCGCGCTATCTTTTGGGCGCGCAAGAGCCGAGCTTGGTGGATCAGGCGAAGCAGGCCAAACTGGCCGCCGCGGCCGGTCAAGGCTTGGCATCGGCCAAACTGGCCGCCGCTAAAAACAGCCGGGAAAGCGCGCCTGCCCAGGAGGCTTTGGACATTGGCCTGGCTTTATTGGATCAGACTTTCCGCGCGCTTAATTTGGTTTATCAGGTTCTGGAAAATTCCATTCCTTCCGCCGCTTTTACGGCTCTTGAGCTGGAGGCTTATAAAACCGGAATCAGCGTCCAATTGACTACGATTGCCCAAGGGACTTCCGCTTTAAAGACCGCGGAACAAAATTTTAAAAAAGCGGATTTGATTTATACCACGAATAAAAATAGCGCGGAAAACAGTTTAAAGGAGGCGCAAGCCGCTTGGCGCGCCGCTTTGAACGCGGCGGAAAACAGTTTGGCTAGCGCCTGTTTGGCCGCTAATCAGCAATTGGCGGCCGCGCAGTCCAAAGTGGATAATGCCCGCGAAGCCGCGGCTGTCGCCCGAGCCAATTTGGCCAAAATCAAATCGCCGGCGCGGGCGGAAGATTTGTCTTTGCTCGCGGCCAGGATTGATCAAGCTCAAGCCGGTTTGGAAACAATCCGCCACCAAAAACAAGAAAGCCGTCTGGCCGCTCCTTTCGCGGGCGTGATTAAAAATGTTTTTTTTGAAATCGGCGAACAGGTTTCGGCCGGCGTCCCGATCGTTGAACTTTTCAGCGAAGATAGTTTTGCTATTGACCTGGATGTATCAGAAACAGACATTGCCAAGCTGGCGGTCGGGCAGGCCGCCATAATCACCTTGGACGCTTTCGGCGATGACGTGAAATTGGTCGGCGCGGTCGCGGAAATTGAACCGGCGGAAACTGTCCTCCAAGAAGTTATCTATTATCGCACTAAGGTCAATTTCCAAGCGGACGGCCAGCCGGTTAAGTCCGGCCTGACCGCGAATGTGGCAATTACCACGGCCCAAAAGGATCAGGTTTTATTGGTGCCGATGCGCGCCGTTATCCAGAAGCCGGAGGGCAAATTCATTCGTGTCCTGCGGGCCGGCCAAGCCGTAGAAAAGCCGGTGCAGACCGGGTTGATCAGCGATGGCGGGCGGGTGGAAATTATTTCCGGTTTATCGGCTGGAGAAACAGTCATCACCGCGATAAAAAACAATCAATGATTCCGGACATCGGGCATAATTGACTAATCTGCTAATTAAAATCCTTATGATCTTTTTTGATCTTATTCTTCTTATCTTTCTTTTTTCCCAAATGAGCAATGCCTACCCGGCGCGGTTTATATTGCCCTTAAGACAAATAAATTATGCTCATTGAAGCAATTGGTTTGCGCAAAGAATATATTTTGGAAAAAGTGGTGACGAAAGTTTTGAACGGGCTTGATTTCCGGATTGAGCGCGGGGAATTCGTGGCGATCATGGGGCCGTCCGGCTCCGGCAAATCAACGCTCATGCATATCCTGGGTTTCCTGGAACGGCCGACCAGCGGCCTTTACAATTTTAACGGCCGTGATACCCGTTCCCTAAGCGATAATGAGCTGGCTCTTTTCCGCAACGAGAAAGTCGGTTTCGTTTTCCAGTCTTTCAACCTCCTGCCGCGCACGACGGTCATGGAGAATGTCCGCTTACCCCGGCTTTATGCCCGCGCCCGGGAAGATTCGGACGTGCGGACAGAGGAAGCGGTCCGGCAGGTGGGGCTGTCCCACCGCCGCCATTATTTTTCCAATCAGCTTTCCGGCGGGGAAAAGCAACGGGTCGCGATCGCCCGCGCCTTGGTCAACCGGCCGGAGATAATTTTCGCGGACGAGCCGACCGGCAATCTGGACAGCGCCGCTGGCGCGCAAATCATGGAGCTCCTGCAGGATCTCCACCAGGCCGGACATACGGTTGTTTTAGTAACACACGAAACTTTCACTTCTGAGCATGCCCAAAGGATTATCAAGCTCAAGGACGGTTTGATCATCAGCGACCAACCGGTCGCCAAGCGCCGTTTTGCGCGGGATGGTTCTTTCATTAAATAAGCCATGATTTTTCCCTCCGCCCAGAATATCAGAAATATTTTCCGTTCACTTCTCGCCAATAAAGTGAGAAGTTTTTTGACTATGCTCGGCATCATCATCGGTGTGGCCGCCGTGATCGTGATTATGGCGGTTGGCGCGGGCGCGTAAAGTTTGATTCTCAATCAGGTCAAGAGCCTGGGCGCCAACCTGATCGGCATTATGCCGGGCGCGACGGAAAAGGACGGACCGCCGGCTTCGGTGATGGGCATTAACATTACCACCTTGACCTATGAAGACGCCCGGGCCCTATTAGACAAGAAAAAAAATTCCCATCTGCTCGATCTGGTCGCTTACACCAAATCAATCGGCTTGGTCAGCTGGCAGTCCAATCAGTACAGCACGAATTTAAGCGGTTGTACGGCCGGTTATCCGGCCGTGGAGGGCGGGGAAGTTGAAGCCGGGCGGTTTTTTACCAGCGAAGAAGAGCGCAATTTGTCCCGGGTGGCGGTTTTGGGCAGCACGGCCAAGCGCGAATTGTTTGGCGACAATCCGGCTTTGGGCGAAAAGATTAAAATCCGCCGCCATGTCTTTGAAGTGATCGGCGTGATGGCGGAAAGGGGAAAGGTGGCGATGCAGGATTACGACGATCAGGTTTTTTTACCTTTAAAAACGATGCAGAAGCTGATCGCGGGCGTGGACCATCTCGGTTTGATCCGCGCCAAAGTGGACAACGCCCAGAATCTCAATCAAGCTATGGCTGATATGACCGCTATTTTGCGGGAACGGCATGGGATTATCGATCAGTCCGGGGCAACGGATGATTTTTCGGTCAGAAGCGCCGCGGAGGCGGTTGACATGATCACTCAAGTAACTGACGGTTTGCGTTTTTTCCTGGCCGCGATGGCCGCTTTGTCCCTGGTGGTCGGCGGCATCGGCATAATGAATATCATGCTGATCAATGTCGCGGAACGAACCAGGGAAATCGGTTTGCGCCAAGCCTTGGGCGCCACCCGCCTGGACATTTTTCGGCAGTTTATTTTTGAGGCGGTCGCGATCACTTTTGCCGGCGGCGCGATCGGGGCGGCCATCGGCATCCTTATTTCTTTCCTGGCCGCCCTGGCTATCGGCCATTTCGGCTATCAGTGGGATTTCATCGTTTCCGGCTATTCCATTGTCCTGGCTTTGGCGGTCACTTCCTTGACCGGACTTGTTTTCGGCTTTTATCCGGCCGCCAAGGCTTCTCGCCTGGAGCCGGTCGCCGCCTTGCGGCACGAATAATATTTTTTTATGCGCTGGTCAGATATATTAAAAATCGCTTGGCATTCCCTGTGGTCCAGCAAGCTCAGGACATCTTTGACCGTGCTGGGCGTGGCCGTGGGCATCACGAGCATAATGATTGTTTTCGCGGCCGGCGAAAGCTTTGACCGTCTGATCATCGGCCAAATTGAAAATTTCGGCGGTTCCGACGTTTTTGAAACAGAAATTAAGGTTCCGAGCGCGAAAAGCGGCACTCAGAGCGAACAACAGAACGCGACCAGTATGGCCCAAGGAGTGCAGATCACAACTTTGACGTTGGCGGATTTTGCCGACCTGCTGGCCCTGCCGAATGTTACAGACGGTTACGCCGGCTTGCTCGGGCAGGAGCAGGCGAACTATCAGAACGAGAATTTCCGGGCCTTGATTTTCGGCTTGACCAGCACTTATCCGAATATGAATGATATTGAAATGTCCGCCGGCCGTTTTTTTTCGGAAGCGGAGGACCAGTCCTTGGCCCAAGTCGTGGTTTTGGGCAGCAAGGTTAAAGAAAAATTATTCGGCGATTCGGATCCGCTGGGACGGGCCGTGCAGATTAAAAAGAAAAAATTCAAAGTCCTCGGCGTGGCCCCTGAGCGCGGCTCCATGATGTTTTTTGATTTTGACGATTTGATTTATATGCCGATTCGGACTTTACAAAAAAAAGTCATGAATGTTAATCATGTACAGATGATGATGCACCGCGTAGCGGACGTCAGCCGGATCAATGATACCGCCGAGGACGCCCGCTATCAGCTTCGCCTCAATCACGGCCTGCCTTTACCATCCGCCTCCGCCCAGAATTGGATGGATACTGGCAAAGACGATTTTCGGGTGGTGACCATGCAAGAAACAATGGCAATCATGTCCACTGTCACAAGCGCGGTCACTATTTTGCTTTTGGCGATCGTGGCTATCTCCCTGGTCGTCGGCGGCATTGGGATCATCAATATCATGTATGTGATTGTCACGGAAAGAACCGGCGAAATCGGCTTGCGCAAAGCGGTCGGCGCGTGTTACGCGGATATCATGAAACAATTTTTGGCCGAAGCGACCATGACGACCTTTTTCGGCGGCTTGTTCGGCATGCTTTTGGGCACCGGCATCGCCCGCTTGATCGCTTGGCAGGCCGTGGCCTACGGGTTGGATTGGGAATTTGCCGTGCCGGCCAGGGCTTTCGCGGTGGCCGCAATTTTTTCCGTTCTTTGCGGCATTGTCTTCGGTTTGTTCCCGGCTCGGAAAGCGGCCCGTTTAGAACCGATCGCGGCCATTCGGCGCGAATAATTTTTATCTAAATTTTTTCTGCCTTTTCATTTTAGACTTCGGCAGTCGCGCCCGTATTTTGAACTTGAAAATATTTTTTTGGTGTGTTATAATATTCTTTGTTTATCAATGGATTTAGATTGTCGCTAGATAGTATTTTATAAACTATGTTTAAATTTTCCAAAGGACCGGCCGTTGATTTTTTAGCCGCTTATAATCAGGCCGGGAAAAGCTTATCCGGTCTGATTCCGGCTTTAGCCCGGCGCCGGCGCCGCAAAAAAATATTATTCGGCCTCCGTCTGGCTTTATATGCTTTGGCCGTTATCTTGGCGATTTTCATCATTTCTTTAGCCCCGGCCGTTCTGCTTGGCCGCCAGATTTTCAATAATAGCTTGGCGGGCAAAGATTTGCTGGAGAAGAGCATTTTTTTGAGCAAGAAAAATGAATTTGCCGCCGCGTCTCTGGCCGCCAGCCAGGCTGGCCAATATTTTGACAATGCCTTGGCGCAATTGCGATCAGTCAGGGAAACGGCCGTAATCAAACATACTTTTTTGGATCGGGAAGCGGAAAATGCCGTTTTTCTCCTTTCCGCCGCGTCTTTTTTGAGCCAGGGGGTCGCGGAGGGCGGAAATTTTCTTAAGCAAATCAATTTGTTAAACGCCCGTTCCACAGGGCTAAATTATAATCAGCTGTCGCGCGAGGAACGAACAAAAATTTTGGTTTATTTAAGCGAATCCGGCCGTGAATTAGGCCAGTTGTCGCTGACCTTGAAGCAGGCCGGGGACAATTTGGCCGCTTTGCGGATTAATCGCTGGCTTCGCCCCTGGCAGGACAAGATCAGTTTTTTTGCCGGACAGCTTAAAGAGTCAAGCGCGACCCTGGAAACATTCGCTCCGCTCAGCCAAGCCCTGCCTTGGCTTTTGGGTTATCCAAACGAATCTAATTATCTTTTTGTCCTGCAGAATCAGGACGAATTGCGTCCGACCGGTGGTTTTATCGGCACTTTCGGTCTTTTGCGTCTTGTTGCTGGCGATTTGGCGGATATATCCACGCATGATATCTATCATTTGGACATGCCGATTAAAGACGAGGTCAAGAATTCACCGCCGGCGCCTTTGGCCAAATATCTTAACCTGGAACAATGGTTCCTGCGGGACGCGAATTGGTCGCCGGACTGGCCGACATCCGCCCGCTTGATTGAATCATTTTACCAGGAAGAAATCCGTCTTTTAAAAAAAGTGCGAGCCAAAGAAAAAACCAAGGATCCCTTGATCGATCAATCGCCCGCGGTTTTTTCCGGCGTTATCGGCCTGACTCCGAAAGTCATCACTGATTTACTATCCGTTATCGGGCCGGTGGCCGTGGGCGGACAAATTTATGATCAGGACAATTTTACCAAACTTTTGGAATACCAGGTGGAAAAAGGCTATGTCAGCCTTGGCCTTCCGGCTTGGGAAAGGAAGGAAGTAATCGGCGATATCACTCGCGCCCTGAAAGTAGAATTTTTCAATTTGCCGCCGGAAAAATGGGCGGTGGCGGTTAACTCCATTTTTCAAAATATCCAGCAGAAGAATATTTTAATCCACGTGAATAATCCCGACATCCAGAAATTGCTGGCGGGTAGCGACTTGTCCGGTGAAATAAAAAAAACCGCCGGTGATTATCTGGCCGTTGTTGACGCCAATCTAGCCGCTTTAAAAACCGATGCCGTTGTCACCCGTTATTTGCATTATCAGCTGGAAGAAAATCCCAACGGTTTGTTCGCGGAAGTCGTGGCCAATTACGCCCATCATGGCGATTTTGACTGGCGCACCACCCGTTATCGGACTTTGACCAGGGTGTACGTGCCGGCCGGGAGCGAACTGATTTCCGCCACCGGGCAGACGGACGGGGAAGTAGCCGCTTCAACCGAGCTGGATAAAACGGTTTTCAGCGCTTTTTTATCGATTGAGCCGGGCGCGGTCGGAGTTTTACGTTTGAAATACAAATTACCGGACCGTTTGGCCGCGGCGGTGAAGGCCGGCCATTATGATTTTCTGGTCCAAAAACAGCCGGGCGTTACCGGACAGGAAATTGATCTGGTTATGAATTTTCTTCGCCCCATCAAAACCGGCGAACCGATCGGTTTTGGCAGCGGTTTGACCGCTCCCAGTTCCTTCCATTTAAACGGCGGATTTGTCCAAGACCGGATAATTTCCCTTACTTTTTAAATATGTTAATCAAAAGAGTAGGCATTGATTTAGGAACGACTTACACTTTGGTGCACATCCCCAAACGTGGTATTGTGATTAACGAACCCAGCGTGGTGGCTGTTTCCATCGCTGACAAGAAGATTTTGGCAGTAGGCAACGAGGCAAAAGACATGCTCGGGCGGACGCCGGATTCCATCATCGCTGTCAAACCTTTGAAGGAAGGCGTGATCGCTGATTATCACACCACGGAAGCCATGCTTCGTTATTTCATCAATAAAGCCGTGGGCGGTGTCCGCCTTTTCCGGCCGGAAGTGATGGTGGCGGTGCCGGCCGGAATTTCCTCCACGGAACGGCGGGCGGTGATTGACGCGACAATCGCCGCCGGCGCCAAAGCGGCGTATATCATCAAAGAGCCGATTGCCGCCGCGATTGGCGCGGACATCCCGATTGGCTCCGCTTCCGGGCACATGATTATTGACATCGGCGGCGGTACGGCGGAAATGGCCGTGCTTTCTTTGGGCGGAATCGTAGCCGCTTCGTCTGTCCGTATCGGCGGCAACAAGTTTGACGAAGCGATCATTGACTTTATCCGGCGTAAATATAATCTGGCGATCGGGGAAAGAACGGCCGAAGAAATCAAGATTAATATCGGGTCGGCGCTCTATCTGGAAGACAAACTCTCCTGCGAAGTGCGGGGCCGCGATATTCTGACCGGCTTGCCGCGGAGCGTGACGGTGAACAGCAACGACGTAACGGACGCGATCCAGAACGAATTGGAGGGCATTATCAACGCCGCCAAAAGAGTCCTGCATGAAACTCCGCCGGAATTATCCTCGGATATCATGGATAAAGGCATTGTGATTTCCGGCGGCAGTTCCCAGTTGCGCAACATGGACCAGCTGATCGCCCGGACGACCGGCGTACCGGCTTATATCGCCGATGAGCCGATGTTATGCGTGGTCAAAGGCACCGGTTTGGCCTTGGAAAATATTGATTCTTATAAACGGTCCATTCTCGCGACCAAATAATCATATGATCATCGGCATTGACGCGAGCCGGGCGAACCGTGCCCATAAGACCGGCACGGAATGGTATTCATATTATTTAATCCGCGCCTTGGCGAAAATTGACCGCGACAACCAGTATATTCTTTATACGGATAAGCCCTTGCGGGGCGGCTTGTTGGATTTGACGACCACCCAATATGAGGAATATGAGCCGGACAGATCCGGAGACGATGATCGCGTTGGCTGGCAGGAAATAAAATCGCCGTTTAATAATTTTCGGGCTAAAATTTTAAGCTGGCCTTTTTATTTTTTTTGGACCCAGGGTCGTCTGTCCCTGGAAATGGCCAAAGGCGGCGTTGATTTGCTTTTTATCCCGGCTCATACTTTGCCCTGGATCCATCCGGCTAAAACAATCGTCACTATCCATGACATCGGTTTTGAAAGAGAACGTTTGCTTTATCGCTACGAAAAAATGGGGCCCGAAAGCCAGCACGGGCGCCGCCTAATAGATTTTTTTGTGCGGATTTTTACCTTGAATAAATATGGCGCCAATTCCTTGGATTATTTGAGCTGGTCAACGCGTTTCGCCTTAAAGCATGCTAACCGGATTATTGCCGTTTCCGAACATACCAAGAAAGACATACAGAATATTTACGGAACCGCGCCGGATAAAATCGCGGTCGTGCACAATGGTTATAATGATTGCCTTTTTAACTCCGATCATTCTTCTTTGCCGCGCGCGCGCATTTTTAGCAAATATGAGATTAAAACGCCTTTCATTCTTTATGTCGGACGGCTGGAGAAAAAGAAGAATACGGCGGCGCTGGTGGAAGCCTATGCCAATCTGCTGGCCAGCCACCCCGGTTTGCCTCATCAGCTTGTTCTGATCGGCGACGCCGGTTACGGTTACGATGAAGTCAATTACGCGATTAAAGAGTTAAATTTGGACGCCCGAGTGGTGATGCCCGGTTGGGCGGAGGAGCTTGATCTGCCCGAGATTTTTTCCGCCGCTGATTTATTTGTTTTTCCTTCTCAATATGAAGGTTTCGGCTTGCCGCTTTTGCAGGCAATGGCTTGTCAGGTGCCAGTCGCCGCCGCCGGCGTGAGCGCCATTCCGGAAGTGGCCGGGGAAGCGGCTCTTTATTTTCAGCCGGACGATGTTTTATCAATGGCCAAGGCCATGGCGGAAATATTAACCGATGAAAAATTGCGCCGTCGCTTGATCCGCCTGGGCAATGAAAACATCAAAAAATATAGCTGGGACAAGTGCGCTCGCGAGACTTTGACGGTTTTCCATTCTTTATCTTAAGCCGGTTAGCGCCGTTTTTTGTGCGTTAAAACGCGCCGGAGCGGACGAGGGCTAATTTTTTTCTTCCTTGCTTAAGGAAAAGAATTCGTGTTATAATCAAAGCGAGATAAGCCAGCCTGACTTATTTCTGATTTTTAACCATTTGAAGAAAAAACCGATAAATTTAAATTTATGGCAAATAAGGAAAAATTAGTCTGTAAAATATTGTTTAGATAATAATAAGGCGGATAAAATATTGATATTAAGCATGAATATTTTTTGGCGAAAATTATTTATCAATGGACTGATTTTGGCGTTAGTCTTTTTTTATGCCGGCTGGCCGGCGGTGAATTGGGCGAAAAACGACGGCTCTCAGGTCTTGGATCTGATTGTAAAATTTCGTCAGTCTTCGTCCTATGAACGTTTATCTCTCCCGGACACGGAATATTATGGCTGGCAATCATGTCCGGCTTGCCATCCGGATATTGAATTTATGGAATTAAATCAGATTTTCCGGCCGGCCATTATTCCCAGTGATACTTTTTTTACCAATCAGTGGTATTTGGAAAAAATCAAAGCCCCGCAAACTTGGGATTTCGCACGGGAAGCGCCCAAGGTGGTGGTTGCGGTGCTGGATTCCGGCATTGACATTGATCACCCGGATTTGCGGGATAATATCTGGATCAACCCAAAAGAAATACCCAACAACGGTTTGGATGACGATCACAACAATTACATTGATGATTGGCAAGGTTGGGATTTTGTGCAGAGCACGAATGATCCGCGGCCGAAATTTTCCGCTGACGCCACGGAATCAGGCGTTTCCCACGGGACAGTGATTGCCGGTGTGATCGCCGCGTCCGGCAATAACGCCGCCGGGATCAGCGGCGTGGTTTGGCGGACGCAGATCATGCCCCTGATGATGTTGGATGACAAAGGCGAGGGCGATACTTTGAAGGTTGTCCAGGCGATTGAATACGCGGTTGAGAACGGCGCGGATATCATTAATTTGAGTTTTGTCGGTCCCGGCTACAGCCAATTGATCAACGGCGCCATCCAAAAGGCGCACCAGGCCGGCGTACTGATTATCGCCGCCGCCGGCAATGAAGATAAAAACGGCCAGGGTTATGATCTGGACGAAACCCCTTTGTATCCGGTCTGCCACGACGGGCCGCCGGGTGAAAATTGGGTCATTGGCGTAGCCGCGTCAGACGGCATTGACCAGAAAGCCTCTTTTTCCGGCTCAGGCTACCGTTGTGTTGATATTACCGCTCCGGGCGTAAGCATTTTCAGTACCGTGCCGTATTTTCCGCAAAAAAGCGTCGGCGGGAAATATTTCCAAAAATACTATGATGGTTATTTTTCCGGTACTTCCATTGCCGCGCCCATCATCAGCGGCGTGGCCGCTTTGGTCAAAGCGGCCAATCCGGGTTTGAGCAAGGCGGAAGCGACCAGGATGATTTTGGACAATGCTGATAATATTAACCGTTTGAATCCGAATTATCGCGATAAACTCGGCCATGGCCGAGTCAATATGTTGCGCGCGGTGAGTGCCGCCCGCGATGAATTGGCCGCTTGGCAGACGATTTTGCTGTTCGCGCCGATGTCGGCTCGTCCGCCGGAACTTAGCCAAAGCAACGGTTTTGAAATCAAGCCGGAAAAAATTTTCGCTTATGACAAAAATTTCCGCGGCGGCGTGAATGTGGCCGCGGGCGATGTGGACGGCGATGGCCGGGATGAAATCGTGGTCGGCGCGGGC
>PCSD01000101.1:3056-3222 GCA_002771615.1 Candidatus Falkowbacteria bacterium CG23_combo_of_CG06-09_8_20_14_all_49_15 | reverse complement strand
GGGGTGAGGCTGTTTGTTGAAGGGGCCAGGGGGTGAGGCTGTTTGTTGAAGGGGCCAGGGGGGGAGGCTGTTTGTCAGGAGGTTAGGGGGGGGGAGGCTGTTTGAGAGAAGAGGGGCAGTGTCAAAAGATCCGCCGGATAAAAACAACCATTGAAATAATATTTTT
>PCSD01000101.1:250-3049 GCA_002771615.1 Candidatus Falkowbacteria bacterium CG23_combo_of_CG06-09_8_20_14_all_49_15 | reverse complement strand
TTGAAAAATTTAACCTCTAAATTTTTATGGACATCAACAAAATAAAAAAAGCGCATTTGATCGGCATCAAAGGCGTGGGCATGACTATGCTCGCCCAGTATCTGGCCGCGCGCGGAATCGGAATCAGCGGTTCTGATGGTCCGGAAAAATTCATGACTGATCCGGTTTTGGAAAAAATCGGCATTGCGGTCAAGGAAAAATTCCAGCCGGATAATATTCCGGCCGAAGCCGATTTGATCGTCTATTCCACCGCGTATAAGCCGGAAACAAATCCGGAATTGGCCGCCGCGCTGGCTGGACGGGCGCGTGTTTTGTCTTTGCCGGAAGCGATCGCGCAGATTTTTAATCAAAAATATGGCCTAGCCGTGGCCGGCTCGCATGGCAAAACCACCACCACGGCTTGGCTGGCTTATGTTTTAAAGCAAGCCGGTTTTGACCCAAACGCCATGATCGGCGCATATGTTCCGCAATTGTCCGGTTTTTCCTTAGTGGGCGCTTCAGATTATTTAATTCTTGAGTTAGATGAATATCAGAATAAATTCCGTTTTTTCCAGCCTCGCGCCCTGCTTCTGAACAATATTGATTGGGATCATCCGGATTTTTTCCCGACCCCCGCCTCGTACGAAGCCGTGTTTATCGCGCTGATCAAAAAAATTCCTAAGAGTGGTTTTCTGATCGCCAATTTTGACGACCCAAAGATCCGCAAGTACGCGCGCGCCAATTGCCCGGGCCGGGTGGTTTCGTATGGCCTGTCCGAATCGGCGGATTATCGCGCCGAGCAGATTAGATTTGACCAAAGCGGCCAATATTTTCAAGTCAAATATTCTCCGGCCGAAGCAGACGGCCAAGCCGAAGATTTGGGTTCTTTTTTTATTAACTTATCCGGCCGGCATAACATCGCCAACGCCTTGGCCGTCATTGCCGCCGCGGTTGAATTGGAAGTCCCTTTGGCCAAGATCCGCGCCGCGGTCGGAGAATTTTCCGGCCCGGCTCGGCGCCTGCAGCTTTTGGGTGAATTCAACGGCGCGGCCGTGATTGACGATTACGCCCATCATCCGTCGGAGATTGCCGCCACCATCTGCGGACTGCGCGAGCGCTATCCGGGCAAGCGCCTCTTGGTGGTTTTTCATCCGCATACTTTCAGCCGCACCAAAGCCTTGCTGGCTGATTTCGCGGCCAGCCTGTCCGCGGCCGACCAGATCGCAGTCTTGGATATCTATGGCTCGGCGCGCGAACAGCAGGGCGGGGTACACAGCGCTGATCTGGTCGGCCTGATCAATGAAAAGAAACGGGAACGGGGCGAAGCGGAGACAGCGCAATATCTGCCCGCTCAAGCACAAGCGGAGCAGTGGTTGCGCGCCCAGGCCGGCGCGGGCGACGTGGTCACGCTAATGGGCGCCGGCGACGTGTTCCGGATCGGTGAAAGATTATTGATATAAATTGAATGTCTATGCCCATTGACGATTTAATCCAAAAAAATGTGCCTTTGGCGCCTTTGACCACCTTCCGTGTCGGCGGTCCGGCCCGCTATTTTTTTTCTCCCCAGACCGACGAAAATTTACTGGCGGCTAGCGCTTGGGCAAAAGAAAAAAATTTACCGGTTTTTATTTTGGGCGGCGGAAGCAATCTGCTCGTCAGCGACCAAGGTTTTTCCGGCCTGGTGGTCAAGCCGGCCAACCGTCAGATTCTTATCCACGGCCAGCGTTTGGACGCCGGCGCGGGTGCGTCTTTGGCGCGCGCGGCCATGACCGCCGCGAGTCAAAATTTGTCCGGATTGGAATGGTCGGTCGGCATCCCGGGCGCGACCCTGGGCGGCGCGGTCCGCGGCAACGCCGGCGCGTTCGGCCGCGCAATCGGCGAATTGGTGGAAACCGTGAAAGCTTATGACCGAAACGCCGGCCGCTTTACGGTTTTCAGCCGCAAGGATTGTCGCTTTGCTTATCGTGAAAGCATTTTTTTCCACCAGCCCCATTTGCTCCTCTGGCAAATCGGGCTAAAGCTGGAAACGGCCGAACGGGAAAAAATTGACCGGCTGGCCAAGCAGAGCGCGGATTTCCGGCGCCGGCATTATCCGCAATTGCCGAGCGCGGGCAGTATTTTCAAGAATCTTGACGCGCAAAATGCCCGGCTAGCCAATCCGGAATTTTTCGCGTCCGCTCAAGCGGCGGGTGCAGTCAAAGACGGACAATTGGCCGCTGGCTTCGTGATTGATCGCGGCTTGAATTTGAAAGGGAAGATGATCGGCGGCGCCAAGGTCAGTTTGGAACACGCCAATCATATCGTGAACACCGGGTCAGCCACCGCCGCGCAGATTATGGCTATGATTGTTTTGATTAAAAATCGCGCGGCCAGTGAATTGCATCTTGTCTTAGAAGAAGAAATTAAAATTTTGGGAAATTTCTAATTTTTTTTATCCTTTTTGATTCTCGGTTTTTGTTTCACTTCCATCTTTTTTATCCTCAGCGCGGTAGCGTTGCAGGATAATTTTTTTGTTGCGTCTTCAATTTTGCCCCCGTTTCGCTGACGCTCGGCTTCCCTCGCATTGTCATCCCGAGCGAAGCGCAGCGGAGCCGAGGGATCCCTTAAACAAGAGTAAAAGCCACCAGCCATAATAATCAAAAAAATATATATTTTTGATCCAAGTTTTATTAATAATCAATTTATTCCCATTATTCTTGTGTAAGGGATTTCTCGTCGCTTCGCTCCTTAAAAATGACATTCCCGCTCGCTGACGCTCGCTTCCCCCTCTCCATTTTCTGCAAAAAATGGAGAGGGGGGTAGGGGGTGAGGATGTTTGAG
>PCSD01000101.1:0-241 GCA_002771615.1 Candidatus Falkowbacteria bacterium CG23_combo_of_CG06-09_8_20_14_all_49_15 | reverse complement strand
GGCAGGGGGTGAGGATGTTTGTTTAATTATTTTTTAACCATCATAAGCTAATATTTGTTAATAAGATTTTCCAAAAGCCGCTTATCCGCGGTTTCAAGCGGCTTGATCAATATTATTTTCAGTAAATATTGCTACAAATTGCGAGTGTTTTTTTATTAGTAAAAATTAGATGTGAAAATTTTATGATAATGTCCTACTAGCGTCATATAGAAATGTCCTATCTGATGTGTTAGGGTGTTTG
>PCSD01000045.1:5562-6320 GCA_002771615.1 Candidatus Falkowbacteria bacterium CG23_combo_of_CG06-09_8_20_14_all_49_15 | reverse complement strand
AATATATGCTGATATATATGTAATTATTATTAACATAATTTTGACGCGCAGGTGTCCGGTACCTGGTAATTAAGCTTTTTACCCAAGGATGTTGTTTAAGGGATTCCTCGCTAACGCTCGGAATGACAATGCGGGGATCCCTCGGCTCCGCTCGGGATGGCCATTAATAATCATTTTAATAAATAATAATTTAACAAAACCATATGAGCAAAAACAAGCAAGTGCTGGCGATCGTTTTGTCCGTGGCCGCGAGCGCCTTCCTCACTTACCAATTGTTTGTCCGGGCCGGCGATCTGAACCCGAGTTCGGCGCCGGGCGACACGATGCACAGCCTGGAGGACATCTATTGCAAGATTACGAATTGCGCCACCTCAACATACGGCCTGGATTCGCCGGCGGCGCCGGCATCAACCATGTACACTTTGGCAGATATTTATGATGTCGCATTCGGCAATTATTACGGCAAGGGCTGGGTCGCTTCCACCACCGACGACCAGGCCACCACTTCGCTCACGCAGGCCAATTGCGAAGCGGCCGCGGATTGGGAATGGTTTGAGGATGGCAACGGCGACGGCGATACGGATGATCCGGAAGATGGCATCTGCGTGAAAACCACGACCCGGATTCCCGAAAATTGGGGCGGCACGGAAACGAGTGACAATTCTTATATCATGGCTTATGACTGCACCGGCTCTTTTCCGAACGGCACCACGACGCCGGCCGCGGCCAATACTTGCGCTTTGTGCGTGGCGGACTGC
>PCSD01000045.1:3065-5530 GCA_002771615.1 Candidatus Falkowbacteria bacterium CG23_combo_of_CG06-09_8_20_14_all_49_15 | reverse complement strand
TTCATACACGGCGCCGGACACGTCTTGTTTCGGCTATGAAAGCTGTTACGAAGGGCCGATTACGGATGAAGTGTTGAAAAATTGGCCAGGCACCCGCCTCCCGACTTTCAGCGATTTTTACGGATATTGCGGCTGGAAAGACAGCGGCTCAAATTATGAAACCGGTTGTTCGGCAAATAAGACTTTGGGAAATTACGGACAGATGATGGGCCGGACAGACGAGTGCCTTGATCTTTCTAATAGTTCATGGGAGTGGCTCTCCGAGCGGGTCAGCAACGGCCGTGCCCGGGTAGCCGGCTACGACGCGTGTTCCGACTCGGGCTACTACTATGTCTACGGTGGCGGCAGGTTCCGGGCGGTTTTTCGCCCTTGAGTAATTACCCATCTTGATGATTTGATTATTTGCCTAATTTGTTTGTTTTTTTATGGCGCGTTATGAACACATCAAAATTTTTCAGTGCGCATATCTTTTAACTTTGGAAGTGTATAAAACAACCAAGAATTTCAGCAAGGAATATAAATATACTTTGGCTGAAAAGTTAAAAAATATCGCGCATGAATTGCTGGATCTGATTATGCAAACCAACACCTTGCCAGACAAAGAGAAAAGTAAACTTTTTTTGTTGATTGATTTTAAGAAAGAAAATTTACGAATATATTTGCGCATCGCTTGTGATCTGAAGATCATCAGCGGCGGACGATTGGGAGAATTAAATACTAAAATAGAAGAAATTGGTCGGCAACTGGGTGGATGGCAAAAATGGACAGCAAAGTCATAAAATTTTACTGGCAATTTTTGCCAGAGTTTGCGCCTGCCACGGCGGCGCAAAGCGCGCAAATTATGATGGGAATTACAGTTCCGCCCTCCGTTTACGGAATTGTTGAAAATCGGCCGTACCAAGCTTGGGCAAGGATCGGCCGGGCAATCTTTGAAGTGGCGGAACAAATGGCTCTCCGAGCGGATCAACAACAACAATGCCCGGATAGCCGGCAACAACGCGTGTTCCAACTCGAACAACAACAATGTCAACAATGGCAACAGGTTCCGGGCGGTTTTTCGCCCTTGAGTAATTCCCACAGATGAGCGGTGATGCTAAGTTTGGCCGCGCTGGCCAAGCTTAGCATCCGGCTCGTTCCAAATAAAATAGTGATAATGCCGGTTCGCCGGTTTCAAATATAAACGGAGAAAACCGAAATGTTTTTGATAAAGCGATCGGCGCAACCAGTAACAATCAGCATGCTTTAAGGCGCCGAAAGTGGAATTTAAGGAAGAAAAAATTTTTTTCAATTCCGCGCCCAAGCCGGTCTTGTCATTCATCAGCAAAAAGGGATCATGAAAAATCAGATCGCCAGCCCGGCCAATATTGCCATGGCCATAGATCGCGATAATTTTACGGTTAAAGCGCCAAAGCTTGTTTTTTAATTTTTTAACGGTTCTGCGGCGGATCAGGATATGGCTCGGCTTGATTATATAGCCCAAAAAATCCAGCCCAGAGGCAATTTTTTTCAGTTTAATCTTCTGCGGATGCAGTTTTAACTTCAGACGGTCAACCAGAAAGCAGGCGATTTCTTTTTGCCATTCAAAGAGCTGATGATCGTCCGCATGCAGTACCACTATGTCGTCCATATAACGGAAATAATGCTTGATCCGCAAAATGTGCTTGCAGTATTGGTCAAGTTCGTTCAAATATAAATTAGCAAAAAATTGGCTGGTCAGATTGCCAATCGGCAGACCCTTGTCCGGCGGAGAATAAAAAAGTGATTTATGCACGGGCACGGATTTGATCAGTTTTTTATCGCCGCTTATTCGGCAATTATCCTGAGGCAGGCTGAAGATGATGAGCTTGGCTAACCAGAGAATGTCCGGATGCGCGATATGCTTTTTCACCAAAGAAAAAAGGATGTTTTTATCAAGGCTGGTAAAAAAGCTTTGGATATCAATCTGCAGATAGAATTTTGGTTTTTGGGCGGCAATTATTTTGCGCAAATGATTAATGGCCAGATGCGCGCCTTTATTTTTGCGGCAGGCATAGGAATGGAAAATGAATTTCGGTGCAAAAATCGGTTCCAGATAATTAATCAGCAAATGATGGACAATCCGGTCGCTGTAATCAGCCGCCCAAACTTCACGCAGTTTGGGATCGGTAATGGCGAAGCAGGTGTATTGCTTTGGCCGGTAAGCGCGGGAATCCAATCGCTTCTCCAGATCTAATAATTCCCGTTCTAAGCATATTTCAAAACGAGCCGCGCTTATTTTTTGCCGCTTGTGCCGCCGGCAGTGGCGGTAGGCCTGAAGCAAGTTGGAAAAAGAGAAAATATTAGACATGTTTAATAAGGATAATAAATGATATTATACTCCAGCCTCACCCCCTGGCCCCTTGCGCAAAACAGCCTCACCCCCTGGCCCCTTGCGCAAAACAGCCTCACCCCCTAACCCCCTCTCCATTTTTTGCAGAAAATGGAGA
>PCSD01000045.1:0-3007 GCA_002771615.1 Candidatus Falkowbacteria bacterium CG23_combo_of_CG06-09_8_20_14_all_49_15 | reverse complement strand
TATTATGGAAAAACAAATCAGCATATTTACAATCACTAAAATGTTAAGGCAACGGATGACGATAGCAGAGAAAATTTTATGGGAAAAATTAAGAGACAATCAGCTTGGCGTAAAAATTCGCCGTCAGGAACCATTTGTTTTCGGCACCTATCACTATGTGGCAGATTTTTATTGTCCCAAAAACAAACTAATAATTGAAATTGACGGCGGTATTCATAATGATAAAGACAATAAAGACCTAGACGAATTCAGGGCTGATATTTTTAAACAAAAGGGATACCAAGTGATCCGTTTTTCCAATCATGAAGTATTACATAAAACCGATTCAGTTATTCAACAATTAAAATTAGTCTTTGATTCATGTTTACAGCATTAACCTGAATCCTGCCCCTTGCGCAAAACAGCCTCACCCCCTAACCCTCTGCGCAAAACAGCCTCACCCCCTAACCCCCTCTCCATTTTTTGCAGAAAATGGAGAGGGGGGAGCGAGCGAGAGCGAGCGGGGGTGAGGATGATGAGAGGGGGAAGCGAGCGGGGGTGAGGATGATGAGAGGGGGAAGCGAGCGAGAGCGTATTAAGTGTTTAATATGAAGAACGGGGCGTGAAATAATTTTCAAAAAAATCCGCTTATGCCCAATCAAGACCAAAGCCAAGAATCAGCCGGCGCTTTGCCGGGCCGGCGTTTCATTTACGCGATCATCTGGACGGCGATCGGAGTGATTGTCGTGGTCAATCTCACCGTGAACCTGCTTTGGCTCAGCGGTTTCGCAAATAGCTTGACCGCGCAGAACGTTCGCGCCCAGGGCTTGCAGGCTCAAAGAGCAAAAGCGCTCGTGGAATATGAAGCGGCCAAAGCCCAAGCCGACTTGAGCCGGCTGGCTTATTTTTTATCCTTGGACAACCGGAACGGCACCAGCACAGAGCGTCTGATTGAGCAGACTTTGAAAAACAATTTTCATATCCGGGAAATCGCCTTGGCGGACGGACAAGGACAGGAATTCGCCCGTTATTCCCGCTCCCGGCTGATTACCGGCGCGGACTTGAAAAATCTGGCCGGCTTGGATGTTTTTGAAAAGGCCCGGCAGGGACAGATTTACGCCAGTCCGGTGAATTTTTCCAGCTATGCCGAGCCGTTTTTTACCCTGGTCCGGCCGATCGGCGGAGAAAACCGCGCCACAGTCCTGCTGGCCGATTTTTACTTGCGCGGACTTTGGGAAATGGCTTTGGAAATGCGGATCGGCGAAACCGGGGAAATTTCCGTCATTGACAGCAAAGGCATTTTGGTGGCTAATCCGCGGCCGGCTAATGTTTTGAAAAAATTGAATTATATCAGTCGGCCGCCGGTCAAAAATCTTCTGTCCGGACAAACGGCCGAAGGTTTGAGATACCAGGCGGACGGGAAAGATCTCATCGGTACGGCCTATCCTTTCCTGATCAATGAGAGCAGATGGACTTTGCTGGTTGAGCAGGAAGCGCGGGAAATTGAGGGCGCGAAAGACAAGATCAAAGGCTGGCTCTTGGTTTTTTGCGGAGGCAATCTCCTCTTGGCCGGCATTCTGGTCTGGCTGATGCTGGTGTTGAAAGGCGCGAACCGCGAATTGGCCCAAAGATACGCGGGCCTGCTCAGGGCGCGCGAAAAGCTGGCCATGGCCAAGCAAAAAATAAAATCCGCTTTGGATAATGTTTCTTCGCCGATTATGGTCTTTGATAAAAATTACGCTTTAGCGGATTTTAATCTGGCCGCGGCTGGCGCTTTCGGTTTGGGCGCGGCGGATCTGAACAAAAAAGCAACCGTGCGCGCGCAAGATTTTTCTTTTGCCGGTTTGGTCGCGATCATCAAGCCGCCCTTCCGGTCGCGAATCAAGTCGCGCGCCGCTGGCGGCTGGGCCGAGGAGGAAGAAGCGGTTTTCGGCGCCCGGCCCAGTTCGAACGGGAACTTGGACCAATTCCAAGACCTTGGGCCGGATTACCGGATCTACAAAATCCTGACCGCGCCTTTGCGCGCGGCCAACGGCGCCGAGCAGGGCTTCGTGGTGACGGCTCAGGACTTGACGCGGGAAAAATTGCTGGACCAGCTGAAATCGGAATTCATTTCCATCGCCGCGCACCAATTGCGCACGCCTTTGTCCGCGGTCAAGTGGACTTTGAAGATGCTGATGGATGAAGACGAAGGGCCGTTGAACGACGGGCAGAAAAATCTGGTCAATAAGGGTTTTCAGAGCAACGAGCGGGTGATCAAGCTGGTGAACGAATTACTCAACGTGTCCCGCTTGGAAGAAGGGAAATTTGATTATAAATTCGCGGTTTTTGATTTCAGCCGTTTTTATAAAGAATTGGCGGACAGCGTCCGGGCGCGCGCGTCCTTAAGCGGTCTGCAATTCACGGCCGGCCGGCCGCCAGCTGATTTGCCGGTCAAGGCGGACAAGGAAAAGATCTCTTTGGCTCTTGAAGCAGTTTTGGACAACAGCTTGAAATACACGCCGGCTGGCGGAACAATAAAAATGGCGATGACGGCGGACCGCGCGGTCGGCCGGCTGGCGATCGCCATTACGGACAGCGGCATCGGCATACCGGCCGCGGAGCAGGCCAAGCTTTTTTCCAAATTTTTCCGGGGCAGCAATGTCCTCAAGATGGAAACTGACGGCTCGGGCCTGGGTCTGTACCTCGCGCGCAACATCATCGCGCGCCATGGCGGAAGTTTGACTGTGAGCAGCCAGGAAAAACAAGGCACACTTGTGAAAATTGAATTGCCGTTTTTAAAAGGTTAATCAGATAATTTTGGCCGCGGTAGCTTAATTTTCAATTTTCAATTCTTTTTCGGCGCTCAGGATAATTTTTAAAAAATTTTTTCATTTCACCTCCTGTCGCCTCTGGCCTTCTTTTTATTAGCACAGAAACAGCCTCACCCCTTGACCCCTTCAACAAACAGCCTCACCCCCTAACCCCCTCTCCATTTTTTGCAGAAACAGCCTCACCCCCTGGCCCCCTCTCCATTTTTTGCAGAAAC
>PCSD01000113.1 GCA_002771615.1 Candidatus Falkowbacteria bacterium CG23_combo_of_CG06-09_8_20_14_all_49_15 | reverse complement strand
TAAATTACAAAAAAACTAATTACTGCTAAGCGCTTTTTAAATTAATCCACTAATATTAAACATTGAAAGTGTTGCGTTAGATTCTGGAAACCAACTGAATAAATGTTATTAAACTAAACTACCGAAAATCAAACCAGCCATCGTCGCATAGAATATAACCAACAAAACATAAACGGCGGTCTTTTTATTGCCGAGAATTTTTCTGATCACCAGCATATTGGGCAAACTCAAAGACGGACCGGCTAAAAGCAGAGCCAAAGCCGGTCCTTGATTCATGCCCTTGGCGATCAAGGCCTGCAAAATGGGAATTTCGGTCAAAGTAGAAAAATACATAAAGGCGCCAAAAACTGAAGCGGCCAAGTTGCCGGTCAGGGAATTTTTCCCGACGATTCTGACAATAAGTTCCGCCGGCAAAAAAGGCATAATAAACCCGGCCACAAACACACCGATAAAAAGAACCGGCATAAGCATCTTGGCAAAAGACCAGGTTTCTTTGAGCCAATCGCGGGCGGTTTCCCGGCGGAATTTGAAAACCGCAATACCGGCCGCCAGTAGCGCCAGACCGATCATCAAGACGAATTTGATCGTCTGATCAACGCGCAAGCCGTTGATCACTAAAACGCCGACCATGGCCGCAAAAAAGAGGATTAATATTCTTCTGCCGATTTTATTTTCTTTATACTCTTCCATAAATAATCCGGCGGCGGCGACTTTTTCCCGGAAGATCGCCTGCATGGTCAGGCCGACTAAAAGAGAAAGAATAATTGAGGCGCTGATTCTGGCCAAGCCGATGTTTTTCCCCAGGACGGAGATGGTTAAAAACATGGCCGCGATATTGATAGCCGGACCGGAAAAAAGAAAAGTAATCGCCGGACCAAGACCCGCGCCTCTTTTCCTGATGCCCGCGAACAAAGGCAGAATCGTGCAAGAACAAACGGCCAAAATTGAACCGGAGATTGAAGCCAACGAATACGAGACAATCTTTTTGGCTTGCCCGCCCAAATACCTCAAGATAAAATCTTTTTTCACAAATACGGAAATAGCGCCAGCAATAAAAAAGGCCGGCACCAAACAAGTCAAAACATGCTGGCGGGCGTATTCATTCAACAATTTAAATCCAGACAAAATCGCGCCCGTAAAAAACGGCGATTCCATGGGCATAAAATAAAACAACAAAAAAAGGCCGGAAAGCAAAATAAAAATATTAATTTCTTTTTTCATACATCTTTTGCTTTGATTTATTTATTTTAGCCAACTTTTTATTTCTTCCGCATCCGGAATCCGACCGGCCGCTTTGACCTCTTCATCTAACACAATGGCGGGCGTTGACATCACGCCATACTCAATGATCTTGTCAATCTCATAAACATGTTCAATCTGGATGTCCGGCCGCCCGGCTTCGGCCACGGCCTGTTTCGCGTTTGCTTCCAATCTTTGGCAATTGGGGCAACCGGATCCCAAAATTTTGATGATCATAATTTTGATATTTAATTAATAATGCGAGTTAATAAATGAAAAAAAGTCTTGATATTTTTTTGTTTTAGAAAATAAAAAACTTTGGTGCCTTCTTTTCTGGAGCCGATGAGGCCGTAATCTTTCAGCACTTTGAGGTGATGGGAAACTAAATTTTGCGGCAAAGCCAAAAATTGCCAGATCGCGCAAACGCATTGTTCTTGTTGGCGCAGGAAGCATAGAATTTTCAAACGATTGGCCTCGGAAATGATTTTTAAAAAATCAACCGTTTGCCCAAGGATATCTTTTGATTTTTTTTTACGGCAAGCCAAATCCATAAAGTTATAAATATATCAATCTATATTGATATATCATAATCCGTCTGTTTTTACTTGTCAAATTATTTATTTTTTTAATAAATTTTACCTATCTTCAGCAACTGCCCGCGAAAAAAATAAAAATGGAAAAAAGGGAGCGACGGAAAAAAACCAATCAGGTATTTTTCTGGCAAGATTGGCATAAACGACTTTTGTGCCATTGTTGAAAAAAACATCCAAAAAACGGATGCTTTAAAAAATCAACCGCGAAAAACAGCATTGGCACTGGCATATTCGACAAAACCAGATTATCGTCTATAATATGATTATAGTGGCAAACCACTTGATTAGCATGCAATAAATACTATGCAGCAACAAAATGCCCCAAAAAATATAGCCATTTTCATGATAATGGCGACTATTATAGTATCGGGAATTATCCTGGGCTTCCTTTATTCACTCTTGCCGGAACATCATCCGCAGAAAAATCAACAAGCCTGTGAAAATGCCGGCGGAGATTGGTCAACAGAGGAAAAAATCTGTCTTTTATCCTACAAAGAAACCGGCGAAATATGCACTGATGGCGGACAGTGCGTAAGCGGAATATGTTCCCCGCCCATATTAACTGCGGCGCAAAAAATTAATCTGGCCACCGGCCCTTTGGAAAATATTTCCGGCACTTGCTATCCTGACGATGCGGCCACGGGTTGCGTTGCGCAAGTACAGAAAGGAACTGTTTCTAAAGAATCCCTGTGTCTGGATTATCAATAACAAATCATTGCTATCAAAAACATGATTCAATTTCCAGGCAAAAAATTATCCTGTTGTTTGGTGGCCTGCTCCTCCTCTGGCCGGGCCGTCTTTTATCAGCCAGTCTAAGGACAGAAAGAAATAACCGTCCTGGCGCGCGAAAACTTCAAAGCGCGCCGGGAACGTTTCAGCCGCTTGTCCGGCCTGGAGACGGGCGGATTCATTTCCCTGGCCAGGCAAAACGGACGCCTGTTTGTTTCCTGCCTCGGAGATTGCCGCGCTGGCAATAACAAGCAGGATATCGCTCCTTAAAAGATTTACAAAAAAATAAAGGTTTGCGCGAAAAACGCAAACCTTTTTTGATTTTAATTAAAAAACATGGTCGGCCGCTCGCGGCCGAGCGGCAGCCACAAAATCCGGCCGCAGTCGCAGAGCACATTGGCCCCGCGCACAACGCGGTCTCCCCGGCGAGCAAACAGGGAATGCTTTTTCCCGCAACGCGGGCATTCCCCTTCCATCACCCAGCCGTCCTTAAGAGCCAAAAGGATGATGGCTAAAAAAATTCCAACAAACAACGGGCCGGCTCCAAAAAGCCAGCTCTTCAACGGGCCGGCTCCCCCGGCTTCAATAATGAAAAAACATCCGACCGCCCCGCCAGCGGCCAGTAAAAGAAAAAAACCAGCGGCCAGATTCAATTGCTTTTTCATCTTTTCCCTCCTTTTTTCTTTATTGTTTTTTTGGAACTGGTAGGGATTTAACGGGCTATTTGCCAGTTTTCTTCCTAACTAGTGTGATCCAATTATGATATTTTGGCAGATTAACATCAGC
>PCSD01000094.1:30695-34389 GCA_002771615.1 Candidatus Falkowbacteria bacterium CG23_combo_of_CG06-09_8_20_14_all_49_15 | reverse complement strand
TTGGATCACACTAGTTAGGAAGAAAACTGGCAAATAGCCCGTTAAATCCCTACCAGTTCCAAAATTTAAATCAGGGATTTTAAAAATCATTCATAATTATCTGTTATAATAATTTTTAAGAAAATTTATGAAAAAAATCATTAGCCCAAAAAACCTTAATCAGCTTCTGCCGAACATTCTTTGTTTGATTGCCTTTGTTCCGGCCTTGGCTTTGAGTTTGGCGGTCCAGCCGGTCCAAGCCATGAGCGCCAACCTGGTCCGCAACGGATCTTTTGAGGGTGATAATGACCGCGACTGGCAAATCTGGAATGAAAGCCAGGGCGCGAGGACTTTCGATTTTTTTCGCTCCTATGAGGTCCAGCCGGACAATGGGACTTATGCCGCCGGTCTGGAAGCCAGCGGACAGCCGGTTGACCATTGGCTCGCGGGTTTATCCACCAAGAATAAATTCACCGTGGATGGCGCGAAAAACTATTATTTGATTTTTTCCGCGAAAAGCGGAGGGAGCGCCCAAATCCATTTTTATCTGCAAGACAGCGCCACTTACGCGGCTTTGACCGAAGTTGAAAGCCGGACCATTGGCCGCGATTGGCAGAAATATTCAATCCTTTTGGATCCCGCCCGCGGCGCCGACGCCTTGCTGGCTTTCTCATTCGGGGATTTGCCGGCCGGAACCATCCTTCAGCTTGACGCCATCGCTTTATTCGCGGCGGACCTGGAATTGCGCACCACGGAAATCAGAGGCTACCTTGGCGAGAAAAACAAGTTTTTGGATCTTACCAATAGCGGCTATTTTAAAATTTCTGATATCAGCATTTCTTTGCCTTATCTGGATGGCGCGACCGGTCAGATAACCAGCAAGAAATTTCCGCCTCAGTCAGTAAATTCCGACAGTATCACTTTTGATTTGCCGGCGCAGACTTTTAGCGGCCTGGGCCAGGTTTATGTCAATGACCAGCCGGTCGGACGCTTCAATTACAATCTTTTGCCGAAAATCACGGATATCTATCCGTCTGTCATCCGTTCCGGAGAGGATGTGACGATCGTGGGCAACGGTTTTAATCCGCAGACCCAAATTGAGAAAATGTTCATAATTTTTTCCGTCTTGAACAGCCAGGGACAAAGGGTTGATTCTTGGATTGTGCCGCACAACTATGATTCGCGCTTAGCGCAAATAACCGCCGTCGCGCCGGCCGGCTTGGTTGCCGGCAGTTTGCGGGTTCAGACGAGTTTCCGCGATTTAAGCGATAAGGATATTACCAATTCTTCCAATTCTTTAGGCTATAAAGTCAAACCCGTGGTTTCCAGCTGGCAATGGGCGCGCCGCGGTTATGACCAGCCCGGCGACAACTTGGCGATTTTCGGACGAGGAATAATCAACGGTCCGAAAGTGGTTTTTTACGATGAAACCGGGGAAAAGATCGGCGAATCCCGAGCCGCAGTCAAGGCGGTCGGCAATCCGGAGGCGATTGAAGCGCCCACGCCGAAAACGGCCAATAAGTTCAAATTTGTCGTTATTGTCAACGACATTGAGAGCGATCCCGGCCAAGTCGGCGATTATGTCCTGGCGAAGCCGCGCATTTCCGAAGTGGCGGCCGGCCATTACCGTTCGGCCGCGTTGGATAACGGACGGGTGCCGGCGGCAAAAATCGGCGAGGAAATCACGATCCGGGGCGCGGGTTTTGTCTCGGCGGCCGGACAAAGCAAAGTTGAATTCAGCGGCCAGAACGGCCCGATCCAAGTGCCGCTTGATCTTGATCGGATCGATCGGGAAGGGCAATGGCTCAAAGTATCGGTTCCGCGCGGAGCGCTGTCCGGCCAATTGATCGTCTTGGTCAATAATGAACGTTCTAATGCCTGGTCATTGGATATCATCCCGACGGTCGTGTCTTTTTCCCCTGCGCCGGTCCGGCCCGGGGAAAGATTACAGATTAGCGCTTTAGGCGTGGGCAATAATCTTAATGCCGCCACTTTGATTTTTAAGATTACCAATGATATAGTGGTGGAGATCAAACCGCTCCGCATCAGCTTGACCGGCGATAGCGCGGTTTTAGAAGCGCTGGCGCCGGCCTCCTTGACGAATAAATCCTCATCTTTTAATCTTCGCTATGGAGTTTGGTCAGACGACCAGACTTATAATTTGTCCGTGGCGCCGGTCATTACCCAGGCCATGATTGATTTGGATGAGCATATTTTGGTCATCAAGGGCCATGGTTTTTCCCCGAACGCGAATGATAACCAGATCACCTATAAATACGCGGATGCCAATCGGACTGTCATCCAGCCGCGCGTGCGGATGATCGGGGTATTCAATGCCGAAGACGGCCAGGAAATCCGCGTGCAAATTTTGGATAATTATTATTATGGCTATGTGAGCGTGGCCACGAACGGCCAGTCAAGCAACGAGGCCAATTTCGGGCCCGTGCAGGTGCGCCGCGTGGTGCGGCGCGTGGAATATGTCAAGAGCCTGGACCGCGTCGCCGGCGTCCTTTATATCAGCGGCTATAATTTCGGTACCGGCGGCGGCGTAAAAGTCGGTTCGCATTGGGCCGATATCCATTACCGCACTGAATTTTTCATTATCGCGGTGGTGGATCCGGCTTATATCAATGACGCGCCGGTCGTCGTGGCCCGCCAATAACCGTTATTTTGCGGTCCGGCCAGGCCAAAATGATTCTGCTGGTCCATTCCGAATCAGAAAAGTATAAATTTGAAGATATGAAAATCGTGTTTATCGGCCAGAAAGGCATCCCCGCCGTCTATGGTGGCGTAGAAAAGCATGTGGAGGAGATTGCCGTCCGCTTGGCGCGGGCCGGGCATGATGTTACCGTGTTCACTCGTCCGAGCTACACGCCGGCAGACCTGACCGACCACCGTGGCGTTAAACTGCGGAGCGTTTTTTCCCTGCCGACCAAGCATTTGGATGCCATTACCCATACTTTTTTATCCATTTTTTACGCCTGCCGTTTAAAGCCGGATGTCGTCCATTTTCATTCCATCGGCCCGTCCACTTTGCTTTGGCTGGCCAAACTTCTAATGCCGCGGTCGGCGTTAGTCGCGACTTTCCATACCCAATGCTACCACCATGCCAAATGGAACCGTTTTGCCCGCTGGTATTTAAAAATCGGCGAATGGATGATCAACCGTATTCCGGATCGGACCATTACGGTTTCGCGGGTACTGGCGGAATATACGCTCCGTCGCTATGGCCGGGTCGCTTCGTACATTCCGAACGGCGTTGCTTTGCCGCGTTCGGTCGGCGCGCACCATCTGGCGAAATGGGATCTCCAAGCTGGCGATTATATCTTGTCAGTTTCCCGTTTGATTCGGCATAAAGGCATCCATCATCTGATTCGTGCTTACCAGAAAATTTATCCGGATAAAAAATTGGTCATTGTCGGCAGCGGGTTTCACACCGACGATTATGTCGCGGAATTGGAGGAACTCGCGGTCGGCGATCCGCGGATCATTTTTACCGGCAATCAAAGCGGCCAGGCTTTGGAACAATTATTCGCGAACGCGGCCTTGTTTGTCCAGCCTTCGGAATCAGAAGGCTTGTCTATCGCTCTTTTGGAAGCAATGTCCTATGGCCTGCCGATTATCGCAAGCGATATTCCGGAAAACCAGGAAGCCTTGGGTCGAGCTGGCTATTTTTTCCGCGACCGCGACTCCGATGATCTGGCGGACAAGATCC
>PCSD01000094.1:0-30645 GCA_002771615.1 Candidatus Falkowbacteria bacterium CG23_combo_of_CG06-09_8_20_14_all_49_15 | reverse complement strand
GAGTAACCGAGCAATACAGCTGGGAAAAGATTAGCGCCGAGATTTTGGCTTTATATGAATCCGTTCGGGCGGAAAAATAAGAACAAGAAGAAGATAAACAAGAAGAAAAATAAGAAAAATAAGCAAAAAAACAAGAAAAGAAGCAGAACAAAAAATCCATTGACTTTTAAGCTTGTTTATGCTAAGAAAGGATATTATTTATTCAACATCACTAATTATGAAATTAGCAAAGAAAAACTTTTTTTGGTTCGTGGCGCTCTTTTTGCTGGTGAGCGGCCTGGGTGTTTTTATTTTTGCCCAGCCGGGCCAGAGCCGGATCCGCGCCTATTCCCACGGGAAAGCCGCCTATTATAACGGGCAGGTGGTGATTGTGACTACCAACATGAGTTACGCTGAATTTTTCGTGCTTGAAAATGGCTATCTGCGCCGCACCGCTGTCATCCAGCCCCAGCCGGACCGTTGGAGCCGGGAACTGAATTTTTTTGACGCGGATTTTAATGTTGAGAATGGCCGGCTTTACGCCTATACGGCGGAAGGGCGGTATTTTTCCAAATATGATGTGAGTAATCCGGACAATCCGATCCTGGTCAAATCCGTCAAGGATAATTCCTGGGATTGGTTTACGGGCGTGGAAATTTTTGGCCGCTACGTGGCGACCGTGAGCAATAAATGGACGAAGATCTATAATTATGATTTAATGGTGATTGACGCCTATGAGGTCAAAAGTCCGCATCCGGATAATGTCAAATTTTCTCCGAACGGGGATCAGATTTTTCAAATTGCCGACGGGCAGTTGAAAATTTATAATCGTCGCGATCGCCAGGTAACGGCGGCCAGGGATTTTCTCCTGGAAGATTATCAGAAAAACGCGATTTATAACGACAGCTTGAATGGTGCTTTATATCTGGTTGATAATGAAGGATTGAAAAAACTTAGCTTGGATGGCCGGATTGATAAAATTTTTTACCATACTTCCAATCTGGGCTATGACGCCGCCGGGACCGCCGGCAGCCCTTATGTCTATTTTTCCGACGGCATCGGCGTGGTAAAAATGAACAAAAACACCATGGAGCCGGTCGCCTGGGAATACACGACGACCGCTCCCTTGGATAACGGCTGGGCCGCGGGTTTGGAAGCGGTAATGACCGATCAGGGCGAAATCATCGTACTTTTTAACAGCTCCTGTCTGGCAGTTTATGACGGAAATCTCCGCTTATTGGATTATTTCGCCAGTTCCGAAGAAGATTTGCGTCCGGCCGAAGGGCTTTTTCTCAAGACGGATAAAAATCGTTCAGCCGCCGGCGGCCAGATTTTTTTGCGCGGCGGCGGTTTCGGGATTAGGGAGCCATTAACCATCAAATTTGAATCTTCAATAACAAAAATTTACTCTGACGAACAAGGCCGCTTCAACGAAATCATCACCGTGCCGGTCGTGGAAAAACCTTTGGCCACGGAGATTAAAGTGAGCGGCGCGGACAGCCGTTTGCATTATTCGCTCGGCTTCTTTATTGAATAAGCTTGTTTTATCTTTACGCCCATGCGGAAAACATTCCAGCTTCTCATTGATGGAGCTAAAAAGGATGCCATTTATCTGGCTTTGCGCGTCCGGGGGGAAATTTGCGCGCAAACGATTTTAGATCCGGCGGTGGACCACGGGGAAGCTATTCTGTCCGGATTAGACCGCTTGCTCAAGCAAAGCGGCCTAGAAAAGACCGCGCTTGACGCGGTTTTGGCTAATCCGCGGGGAGAAAGTTATACCACCCAAAGGATTGTGGCGGCCACGGCCAATGCCTTGGCATATGGCTGGAAATGCAATTTATTCATTTGGGGAGGTTTAAATGATCCCAATTTTGCCAATCCGGCCGAAGTCGGGGAAAACGGCTTTAAGGTGATTTTGCCCGAGTACCGTTGTCCGCCCCGCATTACCAAGAAGAAAAAACTCCTGTAAACTTTCTAACTTGTGGACGGAATGTTGAAAAAAACGTGTTAGAATAATTGATAAATATTTTTTTACGAAATTCGGCCTGTGCATAGGCCGAATTTTTTTTATTTTTGTCTTTAATATTAAATAAATTAAATTTTACTGGAAAATGTTGACATAGGGCCACCAGTGGCATATAATAAAATCATAATGGTGATGAGTGGTGAAATATGGTGAAGTTCATTTTACGCCTTACCAAATAAAATAGCATGGGGATCAGCGCGCCTTTAGCAAGCGCGTTTAAGGCAAAGAAGGGGTTTGGTCTTTATGGCCGACCTCCTTGTCTGCCTAAAACAAAAATAAACGGCAAAGCAAACAAAAATAAAAAAGAGTCTTCCGGACGGTTCAAGACAATTAACGCCGGCCGAAAAACAAAAACACATGCTTGGCTGGAAAGCTTCGGGCCAGCAAAATCAATCCGAAGCGGTTTTAAGACAAAGAAGGGGTCTGGTTCAATCGCCACAAACAGATTGACCGGCCTCCTTATCGGCCTTAAACGATAAATATAAAAATCAAAAAAAGACAAACAAAAACAAAAATAAATTCCATTAATTATTGTTTTACATATTCTTTTAAGCATTAAAATTTCCGTTTAATAGCATTGGGCCGCATGTTTATCGGTGAATACAAGCATAGCTTAGACGAAAAAGGACGGATGGCGATTCCGGCCAAGTTTCGTGTTTTATTGAAAGAAGGGGCGGTCGCGACCAAGGGCTTGGATAATTGTCTGATCGTTTATCCGAAAAAGCAGTGGGCCGCTCTGGCGGAAAAGCTTTCCAACTTACCAATCGGCCAGTCAAAATCAAGGGCTTTTGCCCGTTTTATGCTCAGCGGCGCCGCGGAAGTTGACTTTGATAGCCAAGGTCGGATCAATCTTCCGGAATATCTTCGCCACTTTGCCGGTTTAAAAAAGAAAGTCATCGTCGCCGGGCTTTATAACCGTTTGGAAATTTGGGACGAGGATAATTGGGGGAAATATAAGACCGGGACAGAGAAAAACAGCGCGGAGATCGCGGAAAATCTCGGCAATCTGGATATTTGAAATTTGCCGCAAAGACCTTTGAGCAAAAAATAAATTACAAAAAATAAAAACAAAATGGCCAAAATAAAAATCAGCCAGAATCAAAATCAAAAAAAAGTCCGGGTCCGCATCATCAAGCCGCCGCTCGTCAATACGATTGAATTGCGCCGCTTGCTGTTTGACCGCGCCCGGGCTTTGGTTTTATAAATTATTTTTCACTATGGCCACGGCCCATCAACCAGTCATGCGGGACGAGGTGATCCGCTTGGTTGATCCGCGTCCGGGCGATTTTATCGTTGATTCAACGGCCGGGGGCGGGGGATACAGTTTGGCTTTCGCGGCTAAAGTCGGCCCGCAAGGACTGGTCTTGGCCTTGGATTATGATCGGCGCGCCGTTGACCGTTTGAACAAGTTGCACCAGGAACAAGGCCTGGAAAATTTACTCATGGCCGAGGCTAATTTCCGCTATTTGGAAGAAGCGGTAAAAAGCCATTGTCCTGAATTTTGGGGAAAAGCGGCGGGCATTGTTTTTGATTTGGGTTTATCTTCGGACCAGCTTCAGGATGAAAATTTGGCCATGTCTTTCCAATCCGATGGCGCTTTAAATATGAATATCGCCAACCAAGGTCCCAACGCGTATGATCTGATAAATTTTCGGACAGAAAAAGAGCTGGCGGATATTTTTTTCCGTTTCGGCGAGGAAAGGAATTCCCGGCGCATCGCTCGCGCCATTAAAGAAGCGCGGCAAAAGAAAAAAATCCGCACGGCCGCTGAACTGGCGCGGATTGTGAGTTTTGTCCAGCCCCCGTCCCGCCGCCTTCATCCCGCCACTCGTGTTTTTCAAGCTTTGCGCATCGCCGTCAATGACGAGCTGGGCAATTTATCCGCCGCTTTGGCGCCGGCTGTCCGTTGCCTGCGTCCGGGCGGAGTGATTGCGGTTGTTTCCTACCACAGTTTGGAAGATCGGATCGTGAAGATTTTTTTCCGGCAAAAATCACGGATAAGCGACGGGCCGGAGCCGGCCTTGCGCCTGCTGACAAAAAAACCTTTAGTGCCCGCCGCCGCTGAAATCAAAAATAATCCCCGAGCCAGAAGCGCCAAACTGCGCGCCGCGATTCGGATTATCAATACTCATGACTAAAACAAAAATAAAATGTTCTTTGATCCGCCGGTGCCGCTTGGCCAAACAGGGCCCAAGCTTCCGATCTTTGGCCTGGGCGTTATCCTTGTTGGTTTTATTCCTGCTGTTCGGCAACGCGGCCGTGGTCAACAGTTTGTCCGGCAAGGGTTTTGAAATATTTGAAAAAAAATCCTGTTTGGGCGAATTACGCCGGGAAAACGGCGACTACGAATTGCTGGCGGCCAAGATGTCGGCTCTGGAGTCCGTGTCGGCCCAAGCGCAAAAAATCGGTTTGGTGCCGAGCGGCTCGGACAATATTTATTTGACGCGCAACAATCAAACAGTCGCGATCAAGCCTGATTAGAAAAATAGATAAATTTAACGGCCATGAGCTACGGGGAAAAAAAACCGCGCCGCGAAACAGATAAAAATAATCGTTTAAACTTATTGCTGACGATTATTTTTTTAATTGTTTTAATGTCCCTTTACCGTCTTTTTAACTTGCAGATTTTAAAATACGGACATTATGCCGGCCTGGCTTCGGCCCAGCATCAAGTCGAGCGCCGACTTGAGCCGCGCCGCGGCCGGATTATGATCAAAGAAAAAAAAGACCAGATTGATGTTTATTATCCGGCCGCGGTTAATAAAAAATTCGCTTTGCTTTACGCGGACCCGCGCCTGGTGGACGAACCAGACGCGGCGGCGGAAAAATTATACGAATTTTTTGACGCGGCCAAAGAACAGGAGAAGATTTTTTCCAATCTCCGGCAAGATCCTTATTTCGCCGGATCAGGCACATCAAGCGCGTCTTTGCTTCCCGCCGATCAGGAACTATTTCAGATCAAATATGAATTAGAGGCCAAGAAAGCCAAAGACGCCAAAATCGCTTATTATCTTGAAAAACTTGATAAACCGGACGATCCTTTTGAACCATTGCAAAGCAAAGTGGAAGAAGAGAAAGTTAAAGAGTTCATGACTTACGGTTTGGCCGGACTTGATTATTATTTAGAAGATTTCCGTTTTTATCCGGAAAAAGAAATTGGCGGGCATCTTTTTGGTTTTGTGAGCGCCCAATCCGACCCCCCTCTTGGCCAGTATGGGCTGGAAGGATTTTTTAATGATGAATTGTCCGGACGCTTCGGAAATCTAAAGGCGGAAAAAGACGCTTTCGGACAAATAAATATTGCCAGCCATCGGGAATTGCATCAAGCCGTTGATGGTAGCGACTTGTATCTGACTTTGGAGCGGCCAATCCAGTTTTTTGCCTGCCGGCAGATAAAAGCAGCTGTGGAAAAATATCAGGCCAAAAGCGGAAGTATCATTGTCATGCAACCCCAAAGCGGGGCGATTTTAGCTATGTGTTCGGCGCCGGATTATGATCCGAATGACTATGCGGCAGTGGCGGATATTTATGCCTATAACAATCCGGTGATTTTTGACCAATGGGAGCCGGGTTCAATCATGAAGCCTCTGACGATGGCCGCCGCCTTGGACCTGAACGCGGTCAAGCCGGAATCGACATATTTAGACAAAGGATATATTATGGTTAAGGGTTGGCCGAAACCGATCAAGAATTCCGACTTTGACACGCATGGCGCGCACGGTTTGTCAACCATGAGCAATGTTTTGGAATTTTCCCTGAACACCGGCGCCGTCTATTCTATGGAACAAATCGGCGCGGAAAAATTTTCCGAATATGTCAAAGCCTTCGGTTTCGGTGAAAAGACCGGCGTGGAGCTGGAAACGGAAGCGATGGGTGATATTGGCAATTTGAAACGAAAAACAATCCGGCCGGTGGAGGCGGCGACCGCGACTTTTGGTCAAGGCCTAACCGTGACCGCGTTGCAGATGGTGACCGCGTTCAGCGCGGTGGCGAACGGTGGGATTTTAATGAAACCGTATTTGGTGGAAAAAATCGTCAGAGCGGACAATTCGGAGCAAATCACCTCGCCGCGCCAGGTCAGAAGGGTGGTCAGCGAGCGGACGGCCACGATTCTGTCCGGTATGATGGTCAATGTCATGGAAAAAGGACACGCAAAAAACGCCCGAGTGGAAGGTTATTATCTGGCCGGCAAAACCGGCACCGCACAAATCGCGCACCAAGATAAAGGCGGCTATGGAGAAGAAACGACCCAGAGTTTCATTGGTTTTGGGCCGGTGGCTGATCCAGTTTTTATCGCCTTGGTCAAGCTGGATAGCCCCCAGAATACGGAATTTGCAGTTTCATCGGCCGCGCCCACTTTCAGCAAGTTAGCCGCCTTCATACTTGATTATTATCAAATTCCGAAAGAGCAATAATGAGATTTTTTTTCAGAAAATAATTATATGTATATGAAAAAAATCCTGAAATATGTTTTAAAAATCCTCGCCCGTCGGCAATTGCGCGCTCATCGTCCGCGCCTCGTCGGTCTGACCGGCAGTGTCGGAAAAACCAGCGCCAAAGAGGCGATTTATGCGGTCTTAAAAAATCATTTTACCGTCCGCCGGAACATAAAAAATTACAACAATGAACTGGGCGTCCCTTTGACCATCATTGGCGCCGAATCGGCCGGACATTCCTGGCTTGGCTGGCTTAAAATTATTTTTCGGGCCATCTTGACCGGGCCGAAAGACGAATATCCACAAATATTAATTTTGGAAATGGGTGTTGATCATCCCGGCGATTTGGATTATTTTTCAGATTTTATCAGAACGCGAGTGGCGTTGATCACGGCTATCGGACCGGCGCATTTGGAATTTTTCGGCACCTTGGAACAAATAAAAAATGAAAAACAGAAAATTTTTCGCAATTTAATTCCGGACGGACAGGCGATATTAAACGCCGATACAATATTCGCCAAAGAGATTACCAAAGATTATCCCGGCCGAATATTTAGTTACGGCTTGAAAGACAAGACGGATTTCCAGGCCAAAGAAATCCGTTTTAGCCTGGGACCGCGCGGACAGAACGGGCTTAAAGCCTTTGAAAATGAGATTGGCATCAGTTTTAAGCTGATTCATAAAGGTTCGGCTGTCCCCGTTTTTTTGCCGGGTTTTTTCGGACATAACGCCGTTTATGCCGCTTTGGCCGGAGCGGCAGTTGGCGTGAGTTTCGGCTTGAATCTGATTGAAATCGCTATTGGCTTGAAAGAATTCAAGCCGCCTAAGGGTCGGATGAATTTGTTGGCTGGCCTGAATGGCTCCCTGATTGTGGATGACACATATAACGCTTCTCCTTTGTCGATGGCGAACGGTCTTGAGGATACGGCCGCTAATTTCAGCCGTAAATACCGGAAAATCGCGGTTTTGGGCGATATGCTGGAACTTGGGCCGGACAGAGTAAAAGAACATGAAAAAATCGGCGCTTTGGTAGCGAATTTAGAATATGATTTTTTAGCCGCGATCGGAGATTTGGCCGGTAATTATATCCAAGGCGCGCAAAGATCAGGTTTTCCGGAAAAAAAATTATTACATTTTAAAAATCATGACGAGGCCCTTGACTTTTTATGGCGAGAGTTGAAAAATAACGATATTATTTATGTCAAAGGCTCGCAGGGCGCGCGGATGGAGAAGATCGTCAAAGGACTGATGCCGGAACCGGCGCAGGCCGCCGCCTGTTTAGTCCGCCAGGAAAAGGAGTGGCAAGAAAAATAAAATATGATCTACCAAAATATTCTGCAGACGATCGGCCAGACGCCTTTGGTTAAAATCAACCGGCTTTGGGCGGGTAAAAAAACCGGTTTGTTCGCGAAAATTGAAGGAGTTAATCCGGGCGGCAGCATCAAGGACCGCGTTGTCATGAAAATGATTGAAGAAGGGGAAGCCAGCGGCCGCTTGAACAAAAAAAAGGTGCTTTTGGAAGCGACTTCCGGAAATACGGGCATCGCGCTCGCGATGATCGGAGCAGTGAAAGGCTATCGTGTGAAAATCATCATGAGTGAGGCTGTCTCCGAGGAAAGGAAAAATATGATCCGCGCTTTTGGCGCGGATTTATTCCTCACGCCCGGCCGGACCGGCACGGACGGAGCAATCTTGAAAGTCCGGGAATTGCTGGCCGCCGAACCGGAAAAATATTTTTGCCCCGATCAGTTTTCCAACGAGTATAATAAAATCGCGCATTACGAAGGGACGGCTCAGGAGATCTGGCACCAGATGAACGGCCAGGTGGATTATTTTGTCTCCGCCATCGGCACTTCCG
Source organism: Candidatus Falkowbacteria bacterium CG23_combo_of_CG06-09_8_20_14_all_49_15 (assembly GCA_002771615.1). Taxonomy (GTDB): domain Bacteria; phylum Patescibacteriota; class Patescibacteriia; order Patescibacteriales; family UM-FILTER-48-10; genus UM-FILTER-48-10. The sequence continues at coordinate 22,346 of PCSD01000094.1, read as the reverse complement.
GCACTTTAATGGGCGTGGCGGCCTATTTGCGGAAGTATAACCCGAAAGTCAAAATTTACAGCGCCGAACCGCAAAGCGGGCACTATATCCAAGGGCTGAAAAATATGCAAGACGCCATCGTGCCGGCCATTTATGAGCGGGATAAGCTGGATGGCGTGTTCAAGGTTAAGACCGCGGAGGCTCACGCCATGGCGCGGCGTATTATCCGGTTAGAGGGTATCTTTGTCGGCATGAGTTCCGGGGCGGCCATGACCGCGGCTTTGAAGCTTGCCAAAAAGATAAAAAGTGGTAATATAGTAACAATTTTTCCGGATCGGGGTGAAAAATATTTAAGCACGGAATTATTCTTTAATAAAAGATAAAAAGGAGGGTAAAAATGGCAAAATCATTGTTTAGGTTGATTGTATTGGCCGCGTTCTTATTAATCGGATCTTTCGTGAATGCCCAAGGAGAAGAGAAAATGAAAAGTATCAGTTTTACCGCCTATTACGAATACCATGGCTTGCGGCCTAATATCATTTTTGATTTTCATTTCCAAAAACATCAGGAAATTGCCGCGGCCGCCAAGATTGCCAGCCGCCTTCTTGAGCTAAATTATCAACCGTCCAATCCTTTTCCGCCCTCAGACCAAAAAACCAAAGGAAAAGATTTGGTCATCGTTTATTTGACCGACGAAGGTGACTTTACGGTTGATTACTTTCAGCCGGATAAAGAAGGAGATTACATTTTTATTAAATCCTTATCCCTGGAAGATTTGTTAAACTAGGGATTTGAATCCGTAGAGGGCCTTAATTGGTCCTCTTTTTTATTACTCTTGATTATTCAAGATAATTATTGTATAAATCAAATTATACGTATAGCATATAGGAAATTTTTAAATATGATCAGCCTGTCCTGGCGCTGGTATTGTTTGGTAAAAAAGAAATTAATTGGCGAATCAGGATAGGTCATTAACCAAATAACAACAGCTAAGGCAAATAAGTAATACATACTATGGAAAAACTTATTTTCTATAATACTTTAAGCCGGAAAAAAGAAGAATTCAAACCGATCATTCCTGATCATGCCGGACTTTATACCTGCGGGCCGACTGTTTATAACTACGCCCATTTGGGCAATCTACGCGCCTATATTTTTGAAGATGTCTTAAAACGGGTCCTTCTTTATAACGGCTACCAGGTCAGACATGTGATGAATATCACCGATGTCGGCCATTTGACCGGCGACATGGATATGGGTGAAGACAAGATGGAAAAAAAAGCGCGGGCGGATAAAAAAAATATTTGGGAAATCGCGGCTTTCTATACGGATGCCTTTAAAAAAGATCTGCAAGCCTTGAATATCATTGAGCCTGATGTTTGGCTTAAAGCGACGGAAACGATCACTGAGCAGATCGCCTTGGTCAAGATCCTGGAAGAGAAAGGCTTTACCTATAAAACCAGCGACGGCATTTATTTTGATACCAGCCGCTTCCCGGCTTATGGCCGTTTATCGCATTTGGATTTGGAAACTTTGAAAGAGGGGGCGAGAGTGGAAAAAAACCAAGAGAAGAAACATCCGACGGACTTCGCTTTATGGAAATTTTCTCCCCGCGGAGAAAAGAGGCAGATGGAATGGCCAAGTCTTTGGGGGATCGGATTTCCCGGCTGGCACCTGGAATGCTCGGTCATGAGCGCGCTCGGGCTCAAGGAAATGAGGGATATCCATTGCGGCGGGGTTGACCATATCAATGTCCACCACACCAATGAGATCGCGCAATACGAAGCGGCTTATGGCCGGAAATTTTTCAATTATTGGCTGCATAACGAATTTTTGAATATTACGGGCGGAAAAAAAATGGCCAAAAGCGCCGGAAATTTTTTGACTTTGGACAATTCATTGCGTCAGAAAAATCTTCCGCCCTTGGCTTATCGTTTCGCGGCTTTACAGACGCATTACCGCAAGCCCATGGAATACAGCGAGGAATCACTGGCCAATGCCAGCCAAAGTTTCCTGCATTTGCGCCGGCAGATCAGAGAAATAAAGTCGACCGGGCCTGAAGGTCCGGACGGCGGACACGCGTCTGGCCGGAATTTCCAGGCAGATTTCCAGCGGGCGATTAATGACGATTTGAATACGCCCAAAGCCCTGGCCGTTGCCCAGGAAATGCTAAAAAGCGAACTGCCCGCCGCTGTGAAGCTTGCCCTTTGGCTTGATTTTGACCGCGTACTCGGCCTGGGGATCAGCGGCCAGGAAGATGAAATATCGCCTGCGGTGCAGGCTCTGGCGCGCGAGCGCGAGGAGGCCAGAAGAAAAAAGGATTTCGGACGGTCTGATGAATTGCGGCGCCAGCTGGAAGATATGGGTTATGAAGTGGCGGACCAAAAGGACGGCCAGAAAATATTCAAAAGATAATTTTTGGCCGTTATGTCCCGATCCGTATGCCCGGATCAAATTTATTAATATTCCTGAGGCTAAGAAGCGCAGGCCAAGCATAAATATTAGCAAAAAAACACGATGACGCGGATCAAGAAAAACCGTCAAACAGTCAAGGCTGATAATTTTTGGACGGACTTGAAATCGGCTGGCCGGCCGATTTTTGCTTTGGCGCCGATGGCCGGCTGGACAGACAGCCCTTTCCGGCAGGTCTGCAAATCGTTTGGCGCTGATATCGTTTATTCCGAAATGGCGAGCGCCGCCGCTTTGACTTTTCAGCCGGAGAATACCTTGCGCTTGTTGGCGTCCGCGCCGCGGGAAAGGCCGTATGTGGTGCAATTGTTCGGCGCCCAGCCGCAACATTTTCAGGCCGCTATCGCCCTGATTATCCGCCATGGTTTGCCTGCGGCCGTCAGCGGGCGCGGATCGCGGTCGCACCGCCGCTTGCCGCCGGACGGTTTTGATATCAATTTTGGCTGTCCGGTCCGCAAGGTGGTGAAACAGGGCGCCGGCGCGGTCTTGATGGATAATAAAAAAATCGCCCGGGAGATCGTCAAAGCGGTTTGCGCGTCCACGGATCGGCCGGTGTCAATTAAAATCCGGGCGCGCGTGGGACGGACGGATGCCTTGGTTTTTCTTGATTATTTATCCGATCTGCCTTTGGCGGCGGTCATAATCCACGGCCGGACCATGAGCCAAGGGCACAATGGACCGGTTGATCTTGAGATGGTCAGATCGGCGCGGAACTGTTTTCCCGGCGTCATCCTGGCTAACGGCGGGATTTTGGATTTGGCCGGTGCCAACGCGGCTCTGCGCCAAAGCCGGGCGGACGGCCTGGGCATTGCCCGCGGCGCTCTGGGCCGCCCTTGGTTTTTTCAGGAGTTAAAAAGCCAAAAAGAAATCCATCTTTCCTGGCCGGAAAAAGCCGCGGTGATGTTGGAACAGGCCCGCTTGGCGGCGGCGAACGGTGAGAGCGATTCGCTGGAAATCCGCAAGCATCTTTGCGCCTATTGCCGGGGCGAACGCACGGCCGGAAAAATCAGAGCCAACCTGATGGCTTGCTCGGATTGGCCAGCCTTATTGAAAGCCATTAAGAATTCTAAACATCTGTTGGCCGCTCGCATCTAACACAACGTTTCCAATGTCAAAATTAAGCGCATAACAATTTAAAAAATACCGAGCCGTAATTAGTAATTAATAGTTTTGAACAAATATTTATCGGAATAAATAGAAAATAGACAAGTTTTACCGCGCATATTAATCTCAAAGTGCCGCGTTAGATTTTAGACTGAAACCATTTTTTCCGGACGAAAAAAATAGCGGTTAACATTTATTGTTAACCGCTTGTTGGTTGGAAAGAAAGGTTTTTTAACAGGGCAGAAGAATTACCAGGCAATCTTTGGATAATTGGAATGCTCCGTCCAGGCGGTGCTCCACCACATACTTGATAATGTTCAGCTTGATGTCGGTATCCTTGTAGGGCGCGAAAGCGTCGTTTGCGATTTCAATCGCGATTTTCCCCTCCGCGCAATCAGCCCTGACCGCGATGGCGCCTTTGCTGTTGTCGGCCAGATATTTGGCCATTTGGCTGACAATAAAATTTATTTCCCGGAGCGGCCACTCCACTATTTCGGGACAGCCTTGGCTAATTTTTACGCTTCCGTCCATTGTCAATCCGCCGGAGATCAAGCGCAGGCAATCGGCCAGATCAACCGAACCGATGGCCGAACCGTCTTCCAGAGAGAGAAATTCGCTCAAATCCAAGAGATCATTTTCAAATATTGCGATTTCGCTCATGATTAGCTGGGCATAGCGTTTTTTTTGCTCTTCGCTCAAAGTGCCGTTTTCATAGAGCCTTTTCGCCAGCCCGCCGATGACCGGCGTCCGGTTCCGCAAATAATGGTTGATAATCCCTTTTAAAGTATTCTGGCCGTTGGCTTTTTCACCCGTTCGGCTATTGCGCAGGCGGTAGGACATTTTGGCCAGATCGCTTTGCAGGATGGCTGAACAGCGCTCCATAATGACGATTTCTTCTTTACAAAAACCCGGCTCGCTGGGCGCGACTTTGTCAATGACCGACAAATAGGTCAGTTCACGGAAAAAAGCCGGATAAACCGCGACTGATCTGATTTGTTTGTTCCGGATATGGTCACGCATGTATTCCACCCGCTGGTCATTGATCGCGTCTTGGACGATAATCGTTTTTTTTAATTGGCAAGCATCGGCTAAAAGCATTTTTTTACTGCCGCTGTCCGGCGCGATTTCTCCTTTTTGGAACAGGCCGTGGCGCAGACTATCAGCCGGCACGGCGAAAATGATGGTATAAATGCCATTGGCCGCGCACATAACCACGCCTTGGTTGTGGCCGCGCAGATTCGTTAAGACGCGCATAAAAACGTCAATTACCACTTCTTCCACCCGTTTACCGCCGTTGCTGTTTAGATCCGGCTGGCCTTTATACTGGCTGGCTGGCATAGTCTGACCTCCTTTCTTTTGTTAAAGAACGATTTATATCAAAAAAAGCGGCTAAAGCCACTTTTTCCTTTTGAAATACCAGATCATGGCAACACCGCTTAAGGCCATTAAGATTATGACCAGCCAAAAATTATTCGGTTGGTCAAGAAAGGGCATGCCGCTTTTTGTTTGCATGCTGAAAATCGCGGCGACCAAAGTCAGCGGAAAAATCATTACCGAGAAGACCGTCAGGGTTTTCATGGTGTCGCTAAGGCGGAAATTCAGCAGTGATTCGTTGGTGCTGTTCAGGACATTGATTATCTCGTTTTGGTTTTCCAGGATTTTCCAGATGTTTTTCGCATGCTCGATCAGATGGACAAATGGTTCCTGGCGGTCCGGGGCGTTTTTCACAAAGGGGGAAGCCAGGAATGAGGCCAGGATATCTTTGTGCCCTTGCATGATGCGCCGGCAATTGATGATATTGCGGCGTAGATTTAATATTTCCGTCACTGCTTTTTTTTGCTGGGAAGCGAATATCGTTTGTTCAATCTGCTTGATTACGGAGCTATGCCGGTCGATTATTTCGTAGACATGATGGGCCAGTTTTTCCAGGATTTCCGCAAATAAAAACGCCTCATGACCGCGTTGGCCGGAAAATGAGGCGCTATTTTCTTTTTTGCGGTAATTGAACAGATCATTGACCGCTTTCAGTTCATTATTATGGACGGACACCAAGATGTTACGGCCAAGGAAAAAATCAATTTCCGCGGTGCTGATTTGGCCATCAGCCAGACGCGGATAATGGAGGATAATAAATATGTAGCCGTTATCCAGAAATTCAAAAATTGAACGTTCCGCCAGGGAAGTAGACAGGGTGGCGCGGAGTGATTTCAAATCAAAGCCAAAATTTTTGCGCAAATATTCAATTTCCGGCCGGCCCGCGCGGACAACATTCAGCCAGATGATCTTTTCATCCAGCTCACTACCGCCGATTTTTACCGCTTGGATATTATCGGAGATTTTTTCAAAATTGGACATGGGGATTTTGTGGATAACTTTAAATATTATAGCATAAATATCGGACGATAACAAAAGGCGGGAATTATTTTACGGCGGTTTTTAAATTAAACATGATAAAAGCGCAAAAAATATCCACCTGTTCCATTTGCTGCTTGGCGCGAAATATAGTATAATTTAATCAAAATGATCCTAATCGAATAAAATATAGAATAAAATAATCTTAAGGTATTTTTTATCAATCCCAATATGCCGCCATTAAGCAAACAAGACTTACATCGGACAGAAGCGGGCCAAGTGAAATTCCCCTCGGCCGCTCCGGAAAGGCCGAAGGGAAATATTCCCGGTCCGGAAACGGAGAAATCTTTAGAAAAAATCGTTTCCGGAGGGTCGGAAACTCCCTCATCCGGCCAGGCGGCCGGCCGGATCGTTCCGGCGCCTGACAATCAAAGCAGCGGATTGGCCGCCACGGCCGAGAAAGAACGTTTAGAGCAGATTGAAAAAATTCTTTCCGATGGCTTGCTGGAGATTTATGCCCAGCTGGACTCGGACCAGCAGAAAGTTTTTAAAGAAAGAGGGGAAGAGACCGCGGCCAAAATCAATCTTTTGTTTAAGAAGGCGAAAGTGAAGATCGGAGAAATCATCAGCTTGATTAGAAAATGGCTGATGGTTATTCCCGGCGTGAATCGTTTTTTTGTGGAGCAGGAAGCCAAGATCAAAGCCGATGAGATAATCCGGCTGACAGAAATTTGAAGCCTTAGAAATATAATCAGGGTCAGACCGGGGAATTTCCCATTATTATAAATTATGCAGAATATTTTTTTTGGATTATTAAACGATCTGCCATTATCCAATCCGCTCTTTTGGCTGATTTTTTCCGCGGCCGGCCTTGTGTTCGCGGCCGGGAAAATCTTCCGCCATCTTGTGCGCCACAGCCGTTATTTCCAGCAGAAAATCTATTTGGTCAGACTGCCTAAAGACAAGCCGGGAGACGCGGAAAAAGCCTTCAGCCTGCAAAGTCTGCGCGAGGAAATCGCCAAAGGCGAAACCATGTTCCATCAGATCGGCGGCTTGAAACCGCAAACCGATTGGCGCGGTTTCCTTTTCGGCCGGCGTGATCATTTTGCGTTTGAAATCGTGGCCGCGAAAAAGATCATTTCTTTTTATGTCATCGCGCCGCTGGAATACTCCCGTTTTTTGGAACAGCAGATCCAGGCGCATTATCCGGAAGCGGTGGTGGACGAAATCAAGGATTACAACATTTTCCGCCCGGATAGCCATATTTATACCGGTTTGATCAAAGCGAAAAGGCTTTATATTTTTCCGATCCGCACTTACATGAAAATGGAGGCGGATCCGGTCAATACCTTAATCAACACTATTTCAAAAATCCAAGAGGATGAAGGACTGGTCGTGCAGTATGTCGCGCGCAGCGCGCGGCCGCGCTGGCACAAGAAATCCATCAAAGTCGCGCGGCTGATGAAAAAAGGGAAGACAATGGCGCAGGCCTTGGAATTTCTCGGTTTTTTCGGTTTTTTCCGCGAAATGTTCAGCACCTTTAAAAACAGCGCGAGCAAGGATCCGGCCGTTCAGGAGCGCAAGCAGAATGAATTTAATCCCCGTCTGACCGCTCTGGAGGAGGAAATGCTCAAAGGCATTGAAGAAAAGAACGCGAAAGCCGGCTTGGAAGTCAATATCAGGGTGGTCGCCAGCTCTCCCCGCGCTGAACAGGCGCGATCCTATCTGATGAATATCTTGAATGCCTATGGGCAGTATAATTATTATGAATATGGAAATCGCTTGGAAGGCTATAAAACCGGTTCAGCCCGCCGGGAAATAAATAATTATATCTATCGGCGCTTTGACCATTCCCGCCGTTTATTGTTAAACACGGAAGAGCTTACCAGCTTATACCATTTTCCGTTGCGTTGGGCGGAAACCCCCAATATCCTTTGGTTAACGGCCCGGCAAGCTCCGCCACCGCCGAATTTGCCGACGGAAGGCGTGATTATCGGCCGGAGCGTTTATCGCGGCATCGCGAACGATATCCGTATCAAGCGCGAGGATCGACGCCGGCACATGTACGCGATCGGAAAATCCGGCGTGGGCAAATCGCAATTCATGGCCGGTCTGGCCGTTCAGGATATTCTGAACGGAGATGGCGTCTGCGTGATTGATCCGCATGGCGATCTGATCACCGATGTTTTGGATCGGATTCCGCCGGAACGGGCCGAGGACGTCATCCTGTTCGCGCCGGCGGATACGGAAAGGCCGCTGGCTTTGAATCTGCTGGAGTTTGACAGCCGCTATCCGGAACAAAAAACTTTCGTCATTAATGAGATGATCAAGATTTTTGATAAACTTTATGATCTGCGGCAGACGGGCGGTCCGATTTTTGAACAATATATGCGCAATGCCATGCTTTTGGTGATGAGCGATCCGGAAAGCGGCTCCACGTTGATGGAAATCCCGAAAGTGCTTGCCGATCCGGATTTCCGGCGGATGAAAATCAGCCGTTGCCCGGATTACACGGTTGTTGATTTTTGGCGCAAAGAAGCGGAAAAAGCCGGCGGCGACGCGGCTCTGGCTAATGTTGTGCCGTATATCACTTCCAAACTTACCCAATTCATTTCCAATGATACGATGCGCCCGATCATCGGCCAACAGGAAAGTTCTTTTAATTTCCGGGATGTGATGGACAAGCAGAAGATCCTCCTGGTGGATCTGGCCAAAGGACGTGTCGGAGAAATGAATTCGTATCTCTTGGGTATGATTATGGTCGGCAAGATCCTGATGGCCGCGCTGTCCCGCACGGATATGCCTCGCGAAGCGCGTAAGGATTTTTATCTTTACATTGACGAGTTCCAGAATTTTACCACTGATTCCATTTCTTCCATACTTTCTGAGGCCAGAAAATATAATTTAAACCTGATCATCGCCCATCAATACCTTGGCCAGCTGGTCAAAGGCCAGGATAGTTCAATCAAACAGGCGGTATTCGGCAATGTCGGCACCTGGGCGGTTTTCAAAATTGGCTCCGAGGACGCGGAAATTATTGACAAAGAATTTTCTCCGGTTTTCAACAAATTTGATTTGATTAACATTGATAAATACACCGCCTATGTCAAGCTTTTGATTGACAATGCCGCCGGCCGGCCCTTTTCCATGAATACTCTCTGGCCCTTGCCCGGCCAGGTTCAACCGGGATTAGCGCAAAAAATTAAAAGTTTGAGCCGTTTAAAGTTCGGCCAAGATCGGCGCATTATTGAAGCGGAAATCCTGAATCGCGCGAAAAAATTTTCTGATCCGGACATGACGGAAACTGATCCGGACATGACGGAAAAATAAGCGCCGGCAGAAAATGATCGAAATGATTTATAATCAGGCAAAAATAATCCTATTCTTTACAAATACCGGTAATTGCGCTAATCTATAATAAGTAAAATTAATCAGTTAGAGTATTTTTTTGGTTGGGTAAAAAATCAGAAACCAATAATAAAAAATTTATATAAAAGAAAAGGTAAAATTAAAAAACTAAAAAATATGACGAAAATTAATAAAAATACCAAAAATGAAAATCAAGAAGAAAAGCTGAATTGGGATGAACTGGAGGACAATTATCAGGCGCCAGCCGCGATTGGCCAGGAAAAGTCCCCGGCCGTCATGGTCAGCCAAAGACAGTTGGCTTTATTGCGCCAGCTGGCTATGACCGTCAAGGAAAGCAATGAAAAAATTTTGGATTTGTTGTCTGTCTATAATCTTGAAGATTTGAAAAAAATAAAAATCGGCCAAGCCGCCGATGAAGATTTTACGGAGGCGGACGGTTCCGAGGGGCGGATTATCGAGGGTGTTTTTGACGGCGAGCAGATGATCGGCCCGGACGGCAAACGTTATAGCGTCCCTTCCAATTACGCATCCAAGTCAAAACTGGTGGAGGGTGACATTATGAAGCTGACCATCGCGCCGAACGGTACATTCATCTATAAGCAGATCGGCCCCATTGAGCGGAGCCGCGTTATCGGTTCATTAGAAAAAGCCGATAACGGCAACTACTATGTTGCCGCTAATGGCCGGCAGTGGCGGATTCTGACCGCCAGTGTGACATATTTTAAGGGGCAAATCGGAGATGAGACCGTGATTTTGGTGCCGAAAACCGGTGAAAGCCAATGGGCGGCGGTGGAAAATATCGTGCGGGCGGCAAGATAAACCGCGTTTTTTAAACGCGCCGCGCGCGCGGATTTTTTATTTTATAAATAATTTGGCCGGCTTCGGGAAAAAATCAGCGCCGGTTTAATGGGCATATAATATCTATGGCAGTCCTTTACCGCAAATATCGTCCGATCAATTTCCGGGAAATCGTCAACCAAAATCACATCAAAACGACCCTGGAGCATCAGATCCAGACCGGCCAGGAAGCGCATGCCTATTTATTCTGCGGTCCGCGCGGCGTGGGAAAAACGACTATGGCGCGGGTGCTGGCCAAGGCGGTAAATTGCCAAAATCGCCAGGCGGACAAAGCGGATCCTTGCGGCCACTGCCAAGTCTGCCAGGAAATCGGCGCCGGCCGGAGCCTGGATATCATTGAGATTGACGCGGCCAGCAATACCGGCGTGGACAATGTGCGGGAAGCCGTGATTGCCGCCGCGCGCGTTTTGCCCACCTTGAGCCGTTATAAAATTTTTATCATTGACGAAGTGCACATGCTGTCCGTTTCCGCTTTTAATGCTTTGCTGAAGGTCATTGAAGAGCCGCCCCCGCATGTCATTTTTATTTTTTGCACGACCGAAATCCATAAAGTGCCCTTAACGATCATTTCCCGTTGCCAACGTTTTGATTTTAAGCGCATCGGGCCGGCGGAAGTCGTGAAAAAATTACGCTATATTATTGACCAGGAAGGAATCAAAATGGAAGATTCCATCCTGGAGGCGATCGCCCGCTGGTCGGACGGACATATGCGGGACGCGGAAAGTCTGCTTGGGCAGGTCGTGGCGATTGGCGGCAAAGAAATCAGCCGCGCCGAAGCCGATCTGGTCATCCCCCGGAATAATTTGTCCGCGTCCATAGATTTTTTAGAAGCCTTATCCAGAAAGGACGCCGCCGCCGCTCTCCGCCTGATCAACCAGATTATGGACGAAGGCGTAAATTTGAAGCAGTTTGTCAACGATATTCTGGAAATCGGCCGGAAAATGCTTTTGGGAAAAGTTAGTCCGGCCCTGATTGACAAATTCGGCCTTGAATTCGGAGAGCAGGCAGAATTGAAAATTGTCAGTATTGCCCAGGCCTTTGATTTTGGCCATCTGCTCACGGCGATCAACTGCCTGATTAAAGCGCGCCAAGAAATAAAAGACGGGTTCATGATCCAATTACCATTGGAAATGGCGGCCGTGGAAATTTGCCTGGCCGGGGCCGCGGACAAGGACTTGCGTTCTTCGGCGCGGCCGACGGCGGCTAATCCAGCTTCAGCCGAAAAATCCGCACCAAGTGAAAAAGTTGTCAAAAATAACAATCAGACCGATTTGCGCGGGAATGTTTTTTCCTTGGCGGATATCAACAAACGCTGGTCGGAAGTCCTGGGGCGGGTCAAAAATTACAATCATTCATTATCCTTTATTCTGCGCGTCTGCCAGCCGAAAAGCTTGTCGGAAAAAAATCTTTGCTTGGGATTCAAATATAAATTTCACAAAGAACGGCTGGGCGATCCGGAAATAAAAAATTTGGTCATAAATGTCTTGAAAGAAGTCTATAATACTGATTTTAATTTGGAAGCGGTTATTGACGAATCAATTGAAGTTAATAATGCCGTTGTTCCCGAGGGGGACAAGCCGGCCGCATTGCCGATTGATGAAAAAAGCGATGCGGCCATTGACAATCTTTTAAAAAATTTCGGCGGCCGAGTGGTCGGCTGAGGTAATACTGCAAAAGCAAATAATTGGGAGATCGTCTAATGGTAGGACGTCAGGTTCTGGCCCTGATAATCCTGGTTCGAATCCAGGTCTCCCAGCAATTAAAAAACATCCTTTCCGGCAAGGATGTTTTTGTTAAGCGGACTGATAATTATTCAATAATGATGATTAATGTTATTTGGAATTCGCAATGCTGGTTATCCGATAGGTCTTTTCTCCTTTGGGCAATTGAACTTTGATTATTTCACCAACCCGTCGGCCCAGTAAAGCGGCGCCAAGCGGGGAAGAGCGGGAAATTACGCCCGTCAAAGGATCGGTTTCGGCTGAACCGAGCAAATGATAAGCGGATAATTTCCCTTGGCATTCCAAACTTATCCAATGGCCGATTCGGACAAAATCGCAATTCTGATCCGGCTTGATCACCGCGGCTTTTTTTATCTGTTCGCTAATTTCCCAGATGGCTTGATTCAATCCTCGCAGTCGTCCTTTGGCGATTTGGTAAGCGGCATTTTCGGAAAAATCGCCCATCAAAGCCAGGCGCTTAACTTCTTCAATCAGACCCGGCCGGATTCTTTTTTTCAATTTTTCCAGTTGCTTAATCAAAGCAATTAGTTTATCCGCGGTCATGATCGGATCGGTGGTCCGCTGGCTATATTTACCGGGCTTGCGGATCGGTACGCGCATAGGGCAATCTTTATAAATTCGGAAGTATTTAAATTTTTTTCCTTTATTATCATAGCATGTTTGCGTCGTTGGCCGCAAATTTTTAACCGGCTATTGTTTTTTTGTTTTATTGTGATGTATTATAGGTGATAGAGATGACAATAGAGAAAATTTATGGCAGAAAAAAAACAAATTTATCGCATCGGCATTGACGCGCGTTTTTATGGTCCGATCGGCAAGGGTTTGGGCCGTTATCAGCAGGAAATCGTGGATAATATCCTCAAGATGGACGAAGTAAACGAATATGTCATTTTTTTGTCGCCGGCCAATTATGATTTTTTCCAAGAGCGGCCACCTCGTATCCGTAAAGTTTTAGCCAGATCCCGCTGGTACACCTTGAGCGAGCAAATAAGCATGCCTTATTTGATTTGGCGCGAAAGTCTTGATCTGATGCATTTTCCTCATTTCAACGCGGCAATTTTGTGTCCTGTGCCATTTCTCGTCACCATCCACGATTTGATCCTGGTCCGTTATCCGACGCCCCGGGCCAGTACGCTCGGCCCCTGGCTTTATAAAATAAAAAATCGGGCTTATTGGCTGGTCGTTAAAACCGCCTTGCGGCGGGCGCGGCGGATAATCGCGGTTTCTGAATTTACGAAAAAGGATATTATAGAAATTTTTTCCATCTCACCGGAAAAAATCCGCGTTATTTATGAAGGCGTAGCTAATTTGGCCAAAGGCCGTGACGATCTGTTCGCGGATATTGCGAATCCAAGCGGGACATTGGCCGCTTACGGCTTGAATAAAAAATTTTTTTTATATGTCGGTAATGCCTATCCGCATAAGAATCTTGAGGGATTGCTTGAACTTTTCCAAAAAATGCTCGCGAACGGGGAAATACAAGATTATCAATTGGTTTTAGTTGGAAAGGAAGATTATTTTTATCGCCGTTTAAAGAGGCAGGTTGAAAAAATGGGCTTGTGGGCGGAAAAAAAGAGCGCTAATCCGGTGGTTTTTACCGGCTATGTGCCGGATAAGGATTTGGAAGTTTTTTATCAGCAAGCCACCGCCTACATTTTTCCTTCTTTTTATGAAGGCTTCGGCTTACCGCCTTTGGAAGCCATGGCCAAAGGCTGTCCGGTTATAAGTTCAAATCAAACTTGCTTGCCGGAAATTCTTGGCTCTGCCGCCCTTTATTTTAATCCGGCGCGCGAGGACGAAATGCGCGCCTGCTTGCTTAAGATTACAAATTTTCCGGCCATCAGGCAGGCTTTGATTGAAAAAGGGAAAGAGCAGGCCAAAAAATACAGTTGGTGGGAATGCGCGCGCGAGCATTGGCAGATATATCATGGCCTACTTAATTAAGTAATTATATTTAATTGCGGATAGAGGAAAAAATGTGTTATAATATCATTAGTTATCAACACGCGGATCATTTTATAGTTAATAATAATTTCAGTCTAGTTTAAAAAAACATCAGCAAAATAATTTTTTATTTTTTTAAAAAAGAATAAAATTAATCGTTAAGTTTTTGTAATCTCCATGCGTAAAATTGCTCAGAATGTAAAAAAAAATCTTGTTTACATATCCAAAACAAGCGGCTCTAATCCGGAGCAAAGCCGTCCTTCCCGTTTTTTGGTTAATTTAACGATTAATCCGACCAACCTCAATCGGCCGGCAAAAAGTGAAAAAAAAGTTATTAAATTTTCCCGTTGGCTGAAAAACGGGTTTTTTATTATAGTAAAATTATTTTTTTCTCTTTATGTCTTCGCGAGGAGCGTGTTTCAGAAAATTAAAAATTTGATATTTTTTGGCCTTATAGATTTTTTTTCAGGTAAAAAAAAGTTTATTCCGGCTAAACTGCATATTTTATCTTTAGTTTTTGGCCAAAAAAAGTCTTCTCAATCACCGGATTTTTCCCAAGATAGCCTTCCAAAACCCAGGGAAGAAGAAAATGGCCAAGAGCGAGATGCCTGTCCGAATGCGCTGGCCGTCCAGCCGATGCTCGCGGCCGGCCAAATTGACGAGTTGGAAAGCGCGGTCGCGGCCAAAGATGAAGCTGTTTGCCCGCCGTTGCCTTTGGCGGATAGTGGCCAGGGAAAAGATTTTGTTGAATTGGATCAAAATTTTCGGCGAAAATGCTTTTTTGGCGCTCTGAATTTGGCGGTAGTATTACTGGCCGTAATTTTGCCTTTTAAATTTATTTCCTTATCCCTCCAGAATGATTGGTTAAACCTGCCCGGTCAAATCAAAGGAGTTTCGGAAACAGCGGCGGATAGCTTCAACGCGGCCTTGGCTAATCTGCGCGATTTTGATTTTTTGGCCGCGCAGGATAATTTCCAGAAAGCCGGCGGCGCCTTGGAAAGCGCTCGCGCGCAAATCAGCCAGATCAACGAAAATCTTCTGTCTATCATGAAATTTATGCCGGCGGAAAAACTTCGTTTGGCCGGTGAAGTGGAGTCAATCCTTAATGTCGGGGAACTGGGCGCCGCGATCGGCGAACATCTTTCCTGGGTGGCGGCGGCTTGGCAGGGAACAGCACCGGCGGCTTGGGCGGAAAAAATTTATGCCAGCCATTCCCATTTAATCGCCGCGTCCAGATTGGCCGATGGCCTCGCCGATCAATTAGGCCGGATTGGGGAAAAAAATATTCCGGAACAATACCGCAGTCAATTTTTATCAACTCGGGAAACGGCTATTCGCGCGGCTGACAGTTTGCGCGAATTGTCTTTTTTCGGCAATCTAATGGTAAAAATTCTCGGTTTTGAACGGAAAACCCGCTATCTGTTGGTTTTTCAGAATAATTCGGAAATGCGCGGCAGTGGCGGATTTGTCGGCAGTTATGCCCTGGTGGATTTTGATCGGGGTGAAATTAAAAATTTGGAAGTGCCGCCGGGCGGCAGTTACGATACCGCCGGCGGATTGCTGAAGAATATTATCGCCCCCGAGCCGCTTTGGCTGGTTAATCCGCGTTGGCATTTTTGGGATGCCAATTGGTGGCCGGATTGGCCGACTTCAGCGCGAAAACTCGCTTGGTTTTTGGAAAAAAGCGATGGACCGACCGTGGACGGCGTGATTGCCTTGACGCCGACCGTCGTGGAAGATATTCTCCGTCTTCTGGGTCCGATCCGTCTGGGCGAACCGTATGACACGACGATTGACGCGGATAATTTTTGGTCAATTGTCCAAACAACCGTGGAGAACAAAAACGGCGGGGAAAATACGCCCAAAAAGATTATCGGCGATTTTTTACCTTTATTGCTTGACCGTTTAAGCGCGGAAAAAGATAAAGCGCGCCTGTCCAAAGCGGCTGGAATTTTATGGCAAGCGATGGATGAGAAAAATATCTTATATTATTTCACGGACAATGAACTTCAAGAATTTTTCCTTCGCTGGGGCTGGGCTGGAGAAATGAAAAATACCAAATGGGATTATTTGCTGGTGGCGCATGCAAATATCGCCGGCGGAAAATCGGATCGCGCGATCCGCGAAACCATCAAGCATGAAGCGCTGATCCAGGCGGACGGCGCGATCGTGGATACTCTCACGATTATCCGTGAGCACACCGCTTCCAAACAAGACCAGTTTATCGGCGTCCGGAATAACGATTGGCTGCGGGTCTATGTTCCAATGGGCAGCGTGCTCTTGGAGGCCAGCGGTTTTTCCCGTCCCGACAGCCAATATTTTTCCTATCCGGCCGCCGGCGCTGAAGCGGATCCGGATATCTTGCGGGGCGAAGGGCAATCTTTTGCCCATTATCCCAGCGGTACAAAAGTTTATAATGAATTGGGCAAAACTGTTTTTGCCAACTGGACACAGGTTGATCCGGGTGAAACTCTGATTGTCACCTTTAAATACCGCTTGCCGTTCCGTTTTTCGCCTTTGGCTTTTTCCAATTCAACGGAATTGGACGCCAGCCAGTCAGCGGAGTTGGCTCCCTATGTCTTGTTGGCGGAAAAGCAACCGGGCGCCAAAACGGCCAAATTTTATAGCCGTTTGGTTTGCGCACCGGCAGCGAATCTTGTGTGGCGCTATCCCCAAGGCCTGAATACGTCGCCGCGGGGTTGGGATGTTTCATTGGATTTGAGCCGCCAAGCATACTTGGCCGCGCTTTTCCAGCCCGCGGCCGCCATCTCTCCAATCACTAATTAACTATTCGCTAATTTTTTCGCGCTAACGATTTAAAGCATATTAATCAAGATTAAAAAAAATAAGTATATGACCAGCGAGCCACCATCTGAAGGAAAAAAAATTGATTTGTCCGCGGCCGGCGAATCCAGTTTAAGCGAATTTGTTCGCCGCCGTTTGCCTTCCGAGAAAGAAGTGGAAGCGTTTGAAGGCTATGTCGAGCAGGAAAATAAAGAAGAAGAGATTAAGGAAAGTTTGAATGAAATTTACAACGGCACTGGCCAGGAAACAGACATCAAGCGTCTGGAAAGGAGGAAAAAGCGCGGCTTCCTGTTTTGGTTTTTTTCCTTCCTGATTTTTTCTTTTATCGCCGCTTCCGCCGCTTATAGCGCTTATTATTATATTTTTACCGCTACGGTGGACGCGTCCGCTTTGGAGCTCAGATTTTTTGGGCGGGAAACCGTGCGGGCGGCGGAAGAATTCAATTATGAGATATATTTGAAAAACAACACGAACAGCCCTTTATTGGACGGACGGCTGGAAGTCGCTTATCCGGAAAATTATATTTTTTATGACGCGTCCCGCCCGCCGGCGGAAAAAAAATCAATCTGGCTTTTCGCGCGCTTGGGCGTGGGTGAAGAAATAAACCTGCGGATCCGCGGCGCGCTGATTGACGCCGCCAATGGCAAAAATGTCGCTAACGCCGCGTTTACTTATCATTTGGAAAATTTTTCTTCGGAATTTAAAAAGGAAACATCTTGGGTAAGCACGGTTTCCGGACCCGGATTCACGACCAAACTTGATTATCTGGCCAATATCCTGGTCAACGACAAAAACGAAGTCAAATTTATTTTTTCCCCCGAACCAGATAACCGCTTATCCGCCTTTCGCCTGGTGATTTCACCTGCTGAAAATATTTCTTTCGATCCGGCTAAAAGTCTGCCTGGCGATAAAAATGCGGTGAGCGCCGGCGCGGATATTTGGCTGATAAATTTGGCTGCGGACACGGATACCAGTTTGCTTTTGCCTTTGACCTTCACCAAAAAATTAAACGCGCAAACCGAGCAGGAAGTACCTTTTCGTTTTGAATACGAAGATCCGGACGGGAAGTGGCGGCCTTTTTATCGCGATCAACTGAAATTTGCCATTATGAAAAATGACTTAAATATGGTTTTGTTATTGAACGGTTCGCGAGCCAATCAGGCTGTGGATTTCGGCCAGGATCTCCATTACGCCGTTTCTTATGCCAATAAAGGCGAGTCTGAGCTCAAAGATGTGGTCATCATGGCGGTTTTAAACGGCGAATATCTTGACTGGGCCAGTTTGGAAACCAGTTCGCCCGGCAAAGAAAAAGGCAATTTTATTTCTTGGAGTAAATCAGAACTGCCGGCTTTGGCCGCGATTGGGGCCGGACATGAAGGCGTAATTGATTTTTCTTTAAAAGTGAAAACTGAAGACCAAATCAAGCCCGGCGTTAGCCATAGCCTTGAAGCCTACGCCCAATTTAATATCGGCGAACAGCCAAAAGTGGACATCAATGCCGAAAACAGAAGCAATGTCATCATCGCGACCGTGAATAGCGACCTGAAACTCCAAGAAGAAATCCGTTATTTTAATGCTGATAACATTGCCGTTGGCACCGGCCCCCTGCCGCCCCGGGTCGGCGAGCAGACGACTTTCAAGGTTTATTGGACCATCAAGAATAATTTGCATGATTTGACAAATATCAAAGTCAACTTTAAACTGCCATTGCATATGGAATGGGCCGAGCACGAGAGGACTTCCGCGGGGAATATTTATTACCAGCCGGAGGAACGAGCGGTGATTTGGGAAATCAGCCGCTTACCAGTGGCTATTTTCCGTTCCGACGCGGAATTCAGTCTGTCCTTGACGCCGACCGCGGAAAATTTAGGAAAAATAATTGTCATTTCCAACGGCGCAAAAATTTCCGCCTTGGACAATGAAACCAATCAGGTGATTGAAAAATCAACCAAGCCGAAAACCACTAAACTGGAAGACGATTCCATCGCCCAAACCGATGGGCTGATCAGATAATAATCCGAATAAAACATTATAGAAAATAAATAATCTATGCGCGCGCAAGAAATCAGGCAAGCTTATCTTGATTTTTTCCAAAGACAGGGACACACGGTTTTGCCCAGCGCTTCATTGCTTCCGGAAAATGACCCGTCAACTTTGTTCACGAGTTCCGGTATGCAGCCCTTGGTCCCTTATTTAATGGGCGAAAAACATCCGGCCGGCGTCCGTCTGGCCAACAGCCAGCTTTGTTTCCGCGCCGGCGATATTAATGAGGTTGGCGATAGCCGTCATAACACTTTTTTTGAGATGCTGGGGAATTGGTCATTGGGCGACTATTTCAAAAAAGAGCAGATTTCTTGGCTTTGGCAATTTTTAACGGAAATTATCGGTTTGGATCCGCGCCGGCTTTATGTTACGGTTTTTCGCGGCAATGAATCCATCGGCGTGGAGCGTGATGAGACAGCCAGGGAAATCTGGCAGGAGCTTTTTCGGCAAGCCGGCTTAGCACCGAAAGTCCTTGATTATTCTTCGCCCATCAATTTGGACGAGGGCCGGATCTTTTTTTACGGCGAAGAAAAAAACTGGTGGTCCCGCTCCGGCGCTCCGGATAAGATGCCGGTCGGTGAGATTGGCGGACCGGATAGCGAAGTCTTTTATGATTTGGGCGCGGACCGGAAAAAGCACGAAAATTCTCGCTGGCGCGACAAGCCCTGCCATCCGAATTGCGATTGCGGGCGCTTCTTGGAAATTGGCAACAGCGTTTTTATTGAATTTATTAAAACCGCCGATGGCTTCGCGCCCTTGCGCCAAAAAAACGTTGATTTCGGGGGCGGCTTGGAACGGCTGGCGATGGCGGCCCAAGATTTGGACAATGTTTTTGCCACGGATTTGTTCTGGCCGTTGACGCAGGCCGTGGAAGATTTATCCGGCCGGAAATATCAAGAGAATAGATTGCCTTTTGAAATCATTGTTGACCATCTGAAAGCGGCGGTTTTTATTTTATCTGATCCGTTGGGAGTTAAACCGAGCAACCTGGACCAAGGTTATATCGTCCGGCGTTTGATCCGGCGCGCTTTGCGCTATGGGCGCGTTCTGGGCATACAAAAAAAATTGTGGCTTTCGTCTCTCACTCCTTTGGTCGGAAAAATCTATGAAAATTCTTATGACTATATCAATCAGCAAGCGTCGGACACTGGCCAGATCCTGGCCGCCGAAGAGGAAAAATTTTCCCGCACATTAGCCCGCGGCTTAACGGAATTTTCCAAATTATCAGGGACTGAACGCGTCAGCGGGCAAGCGGCTTTCAATCTTTTTCAATCTTACGGCTTTCCTTTGGAAATCACGACCGAATTGGCCGCGGAAAAAGGTCTGTCTGTTGATGAGGAAGGTTTCAGGCAAAAATTCCGGGAGCATCAGCTGTTATCCCGAAGCGCCGCGGCGGGAAAATTCAAAGGTGGCTTGGCTGACCACAGCGAAATGACCACCAAACTCCATACCGCCGCTCATTTGACCCTTGCCGCCTTGCGCCAGGTATTGGGACAGCACGTTCTGCAGAAAGGCAGTAATATCACCACCGAAAGATTGCGTTTTGATTTTTCGCATCCGGAAAAAATGTCCCCCGAACAAATCAAACAAGTTGAGGATCTGGTGAATGGCTGGATAAAAGCCGATTTGCCGGTAAAATGCGAAGAGATGACACTGGAAAACGCTCGCGCAACGGGCGCGATGGGCGTTTTCGCTTCTCGTTACGGAGACAAAGTGAAAGTTTATTCCATTGGCAACGAGATTATATCCGCGTCCAAAGAAATATGCGGCGGTCCGCACATCGTACAGACCGGACAATTAGGAGTGTTTAAAATAATAAAAGAAGAAAGCTCTTCAGCCGGCATCCGCCGACTGAAAGCGGTTTTGAATTAATTATATTAATTTTTTCTTTATAATTAAACAAATTATATCTAAATATTTTTTTTCATTATTTTCTTGACTTTTTTGTAATATAAATATATAATTCTTTTATTCATAAAATCAAAGCCAAGTTCTAATAATAATCAATTCTTGATAAATATCAGCTAATAAAGAATTATTATTGGTAAATTTTGTTTTATCTTTTTTTATTTACAAAAATAAATACTTTTTTTCAATGAGTGTAACCAATCAAAATGGATCCGCAGTGGCGGCCAATTCCAAAGACTTCATTGAAATGGTCGGCGAAGTGATGGAATTGATGCCGGCTGGGACTTTTAAGGTGAAGATGGAAAGCGGGCATGAAATCCTTGCCCATCTTTCCGGAAAAATGAGAATGAACAAAATTCGCTTATTGCCCGGCGATAAAGTCAAAGTGCAAATCAGTCCCTATGATTTGACCAAGGGCCGTATAACTTATAGGCTGTAATTTATCTTTCCGTTTCTTTTAGGTAATAAATGGCAACAATAGAAATGACAATATGAAAGTTCGCGCTTCAGTAAAAAAAATCTGTAAAAGCTGCAAAGTTATCCGGCGTAAAAACCAGGTGTGCGTAATTTGTAAAAATCCCAAGCATAAACAAAGGCAGGGCTAATATTTTTTTATGTCATTAAGAATTTCCGGGATTGTGCTCCCGAACGAAAAAAAATTGGAGATTGCATTGACCTATCTCTACGGCATCGGTTTGACCAAGGCTGGCCAAATCCTCGCGACAGCCAAAATCAATCCCGCGGTCCGTGTCAAGGATCTTTCCGAAGAAGAAGCTAACCGTTTGCGCGTGATTCTGGAAAAAAATGAAAAATTGGAAGGGGATTTGCGTCGGGAAGTTTACGGCAATATCAAACGTTTAAAGGAAATCAGATCATACCGCGGCTCCCGACATGGAAAAAATTTGCCGGTGCGGGGGCAGAGAACAAAAACCAACAGCCGGACCATTCGCGGCAATAAAAGAATGACCATGCTTTCCGGACGCAAACCGTCCGCGCAGAAGACTTAAAAATCAAGCATTTTAATATTTACCTTGGAGAAATCAAATGACAGATTCGCAAAAAAATTCCCCAAACGCAATAAAAGAGGAGGCGAAGGCGTTGGAGCAAAAATCGACAAGCGCGATTAGCGAAGCGATTAAAGCTGAATTGTCGCCGGAAAAGCCCGGCGTTGACGAAAGTGAGTTAGCCCTGAAAAAATTGCAGAGCGATAATGAATTGCCGGATGAAATAAAACAGAAGCTGGAAAAAAGAAAGCAGGAAAGGCTCAAATCGCTGGCTAAATCAAAAAAGAAAAAGAAAAAATCCGTGCGCCAAGTGCCCATGGGCAAGGTTTTTGTTAACGCGACTTATAACAACACCATCGTTTCCATCACGGATATGACCGGTAATGTCATCGCTTGGGCAAGCGCCGGCGTCGCCGGGTTCAAGGGGCCAAAAAAATCCACCCCTTACGCGGCGCAAATCATTACGCGGATTGCCGTGGATCGAGCCAAGGAATATGGTTTCCGGGAAGCGAATGTTTTTATTAACGGTGTAGGTACAGGGCGGGAATCAGCCGTCCGGGCGCTTTTTGCGAATGGCATTAACGTTAATATGATTAAAGATATCACTCCCATCCCGCACAACGGCTGCCGGGTCAGGAAAGCGCGGCGGGTTTAACGACGATTTATCCAGTTTAAAAATAGGGGCTTGTATAGCACCGCTAATACTTAGTTAGTATTTTTTCAATAAGGTTCGGTAAATTATAGCCATTTCGGTGGTTGAATCTAAATT
>PCSD01000063.1 GCA_002771615.1 Candidatus Falkowbacteria bacterium CG23_combo_of_CG06-09_8_20_14_all_49_15 | reverse complement strand
GTGTCCAAGTAGGACATTTCTAAAAAACGCCAAGTAGGACATTTCTATAAAACTTTTACAAGAAGTATTATTGGATTGACAAAATATAAAAATTCTGGCAAATTAACGGCAGTATTGAACCTTAAAAAAAGGAGGGAAAAATGGGGGCGCACGTCACGGAAGTCAAAAGAGTGGATGGCCAGGCGCTGGAAGCGCGCTTTTCCTGGTCCGGGCTGGAAATCGTTTTTTTCAAGCAAAACGGCCGAATCAAGGAAAAAAAGAGGCGGAGAAGGTATATACCGGAACCTTTCTACAAAACCATGCGGGAGCAAGCGCGGGGGATTCTTTTTGAGCGCCAATCGGATGCTCGGCCAAGCAAACGACGGACAAATAAAGACATTTTGATGATTGCCCGGCCGCAGGGCGACGAGGAAGAACGGATCAATGTTCTTCTGGACTATAAAACAAGAATCTTGAAAAGCGGCGGCTTGAGAATCAGCCGCCATCTGTACAACGAGGACGGCTTGATTATCCGCGTCAACCAGGACTTTTCCGACATTGCCAAGGCTATCCGCTCCCAGAAACATATCCTGGAAAACTATTTCCAGACGAGCGGCAAAAACCACCCGGGCGAGCTTAAAGATCTGGAGGAAATCCAAGCGGATTTGGAAATGGCGCACGGCTACTTTCTGATCGCCGACCATGACCAAAAAAAAGCCAGACAAATTGCCAGCCGTTTATCGCGGGCGGCGGATAAATTATCGGCCAGCCGGCACCGCTTGAAAAAAGAAGCGGCGGATTATTTTTATGAACTGGCCGCCTTGGAAGACTCTCTGGCCCGCCGCAATCCCAGCGCCCTGGCGGCGAAAACCGTGGCCGCCAAAAACCGCCTGGAAAAAAGGGCGGAGGCGATCAAGTGCATCGCACCCTATATCCGCGCCCGCCGCGCGGTCCTGCTGTTGGAAGAACACCAACTGGCGCATAATTTGTGCCAAGCGGCCTGGGAAATTAAATTAATCAACCAGGGCAAGCCGGACAAGACGGAAGAATATCAGAAAAAATTAAACCATGTGCTCTATCTTCTGCAGAGCGTGTGGATTGAACCGTTTAAAAAACCCGGTCAAAAAGCTTATGGCCTGGTCAGCGAAGCCGGCTGGCATATCCGGCAAGGCGCTTTGGCTAAAGCGCCCGCTTTGCTCATCGCGGCAGAAGAAATCTGCGGGCAAGAGATAAAATAAAAAATGAATAAAACAGCCAACAGGCGGCTTTTAAAAAAAGCCGTCTTTTTTGTCTGTTTTCCATGTTTAATAAATCCGTCCAGACTGCCCCGGAGCCGCTCACCGTTGCTAAAGATTCAACAATATTTTTCATATTCCCATTCGGTATCGCCGCTGGCTACCCGGACCCGCCCACCGGCAGAATCATCAGCGGAATTATCAGCCTTTTTTGACTGGCAGACGCTAAAAATCAAAGCCGCGGGCAAAATACTTAACGCCCAGGGAAAAAAGAAAAAAATGATTGGTTCCTTTTTTCATAATATTGCCTAAAATAAGCTGCATAGTTTGCGCTTTAAAAAATCATTTGTTATTGTTTGCCGCGTAGTTGAACTCCAGGAAATATTTCTCCCATTGCTCGCGGGTCGTGTTATAGTCATTGTCAAAATAAAAAAAATCCGCCCAGGCTTCTCGCGAGCGCAGAATTTCCTTGAGGCGAGCGCGATTCTTATGGTCGCCGGCTGTCAAATCAAACAATTCAAGCGAACGAAAAAATGCGCGCTCCGCGATTCCCTTATCCTTCCCCTGCCATTTCAAAGCGCGGAAAATTTCGCTGCCGATATTGGCCATCTGAAACAAAAAAGAGCGATCATTCCACGCTCCTTCCGATTGCGCGCTATGCTGGTATGCCATTGGCGATTGATTTATCAACAATCTTAATTATCCGCGTCCGCAAATCCGGGTCATCCACCCCCCGGCTCCTGTTGCCCTGCGCGGGACGCAAATTTATCATTGAATCAAATTCCACAAAATCCTCGCCTTTTTTGCCAGGATACAAATTAATACCCCAAAGCTGGCATTGTTGCGAGCCTTGCTCCAGGAGGAGCTCTTCCTCATCGGCATGCATTTCCGCATCAAGCGCGATCAAACCTTTTTCCACATCCACAACTGCTTTTACCAAATCGCCGAACATTTTCTCGGCCATTATTTTTAGTTCATCAATGGTAATCTTACCATCAATTATTTTCATAGCTCTGCGGGCTACATTTTTACCGAACTCATAAGTATCTATGAAATGGTAAAAATTAGTATGTTAAAATTAAAAAATGCAACTTCGCTATATAATAAATTCTCTCAATTAGAAAAAGCAAAAGTCTTTATAGGCGTTTAATGCTTTACTTTAAGTCATCTTCATCTGGAGCCGCAGAAACCGTAGCCCAAATACTATCATCTCTATCCGGTAGGCGCGTTACGGTGTCTTGAGAAGATAATTTTGAAGAGGTTGCAGTTGAAGTGTGCGGCGATACGCCAGTCGTAGCGAGACTGTCCGTTGAGTTAAATACTAAGTTATTATCTTGCAAAAATTTTACAAACCGATCAAAGCACTGTTTTGTCTCATCTCCCATCATATCTAACAAATGATTATATAACAGATCAACATAAGTCGTATTGCCGGCGTTATCGTTTATTTGCTTCCTATACTTCTTTTGCGCTTCAATTAAATCATCGGCGAATTGCAAGGAATGAATAAATACTCTCCCGTTATCTGTTATATAATTTAAGTGCTTTTCTCTGGGATACATGTAGGATGATGTCTCGAACCCCTTTTTAAGGGTAGCCTGATGAACCACGCAGCATCTCCAGCTATCATAAATCAGATAGGCCAGATCGGCATTTTTGTATAGAGAGTTTATTTTGCCCATCCACTCGATAACAAACCAAGTAAACCTCTCGCGGGTATTACCTTGTCCTGTAGGGCTCTTAAAACCTTTCTCAATAGCACCGAATAAGTCAATGCAACTGCATGCTAATAAGAGATACGGATAAGAAAATTTAAGCTCTTCATTTCTCTCTTTCAGTAATTTAATATCTTCAATAAGCATCTTGTCAATGTATCTTATAAAATAATTATTCAATTTTTGTAATTTGTCGTCCGACATAAGAAGATAATTTAAGGTAGTTGATTATTTTAATTTTTACACTAATTATTCAAAAAGTCAAAAGCCAGACATTCTATTATTGTCCGGCCTTATACAAAAAATAAAAATCGGCAACATTAAATTTATTTATTCTTTTATCTGTATTTTATATTTATCTATAAGCCATTCTAAATAATCATTGATATTATAACTTAGTTTCTAGAATTTAACGCAACAGTATTGTTAATTAGTTGATTAAATACTTCATAAGGTTTTCGAAATC
>PCSD01000040.1 GCA_002771615.1 Candidatus Falkowbacteria bacterium CG23_combo_of_CG06-09_8_20_14_all_49_15 | reverse complement strand
CCAAGCGGCGGGCGAAAAAATACGCGCCGGCCACGGCCTGTCCGGAATCGTCCAAAAAGGTGGCTGAGCCGCGGGCGTGGCTATCAGTCTGGGCAGTCACGCTGATTTTGATATCAGTAGGAGCGGATCTGCTTGTCTGGCGGAAAAAATCCCGAGCCGCCTCTTCTACAGCGATCCTATCTACCGAATTAGGATTAAAAAAGCCGCATTCCAGGCGAATGCTCAGCTTGGCGCCATCGCCTTCCCCGCTCCCGGCCGGCCGGCGAAAATTATACAAACAGGCCTGATAATCAATCTGATAGCCGCGTAAAGCGCCCTCCGGGCCGTCGGCCTGGTTATACCGGTCAGGCGCGGCCAGGGAATTGAGATAAGTTTCGCCGGCCAGCGCTTGCTCACTGGTCGCGCCGTCCGCTTCGTAAGCCACGCCGCTTATTTCTTCGCTCGCGGTCTTGGCCGCTTCATAATTCACGGTCCAATTGAACCGCGCTTCGCCCGCCGGCACCAGAGTCAGGCCAACGGCCGAACCCAAATCCGCGGCCAGATCCGCGGCTTGGTCCGGACAGAATTCTTCAAAAAGGCGCAGGCATTTTTGTTTGGCCTCGCACCAGCTGTAGCCGGCCGGGCCAAGACAGCCGTGTTCGTCCTGATCGCCGCCGATCAGACGCTCGGGAACCGCCGCCGGCTCATTATCGCTCGGCGCGAACGCGGTCTTCAGGGGCGAGGAACAGGCTGTCAGGCCGAACAGAGCCAAGACCGCCAGCGACGGCCAGATCAAAAAAGATTTTTTCATAATGTTATGTAAATTATTAAATTAAGTTCCGGTAAAAAAATTCCCTGGATAACATAAAAATATAATCTATTTCCTGGGAATGAGAGAAGTGTCCAGGCGGAAATTGAATATGAACTTATCGGTCTGCGGCGGCAGGGTGATGAATTTCGCCCGCTCGCCGCGATCATCCTCCATCACCATCAGCACTTTGCGCACGGCCAAAGCGGGAAAATGGCTTTTCACCAGCGCCTCGGCCTGGGCCAGGTCAAAGGCGTGGCAAGCGATCTCCTCCTGGTGGCCCGCGAATTCATATTCGCTCGCATATGCGCCGCAACGGGTATGGTGCATAAAGATTATCTGGGAAATATTGTGCTTTTCCAGGGATATCCTGATCTGGCGCAAAAGAAAATTTTTCTCCTGGTCATTGCCGTCCGCCAGGATTTTGGCCGCTCCCGCTAGCGACACCACATCGCAATCCCCCCAAAGATTCTTGGCCAGCATGTATTTTTTGATCAATTTCTGGAGGCGGAAATCCATACAATGGAAGAGGATTGTTTGGCAATGGTGCGGCATAAAATTTTTTCGCGCCGTTCGCTTTCAAGGGTGGCGACAACGATATACTATTGGCTTATATGAATTGAACAAATTATTTCGCGCAACGAAAGCCGATGCCGGTACCGGCGAAGGAAGTGGGCGAAACGATATAAACGGCGTAAAGCCCGCTGTCCGCCTTGTTCTGCCAATAGCCGCCGCGCGCCAAGCCCCGGACGCCGCTCGCCTTGATCCAGAAATAATCCGCCCCGAAATTTTGATCAGCTTCGCTTTCCCTGGTTTCGGCGACCAGGCCATCCGTGTCAACCGCCGCGACATAGCCGGTGGCCGGCAAGGCGCGGCCGCGGTAAACGCCATCCACCGCCTCCTCCTTGATCCATTCCCAAACATTGCCGACCATGTCATAGGCGCCGAAAGAGGAAACGCAATTTCGGCCCGTGCCGGCCGGTCCGGGCTGGCTCGGCCAGTTGCTGTCTACCTGGCAGTCATCCGCTCCCCAGCCGGCCGCTTTGTCCGGCGTGCCCAAGGCGGCCTTGAACCACTCTTCGCCGGTGGGCAGCCGTTTGCCGGCTTTCGCGCAGACGGCCATGGCTTGGGTCTGCGAAATGAAGCGCCAAGGCTGGGCGCCGGCCCGGGATTCCGGCGCGCAATCCGGCGCGTCCAAATTCTCCCTGGTCATTAATTGGTTGCCGATCTCCTGGTGCGGACAGCGCCGGCCGGCCGCGGCTTCGTATTTATCCAGGCAAAAGCCGCCGGCCGCGGACGGCACAAAAACCATTTCGGCCGGACAAGGAGCGTCTGCGCCCTGAAAAAACAGGTGGCCGACCACGGAATCGGACAAATTGTCATAATGGTCGACCGCGTCAATTCCGATCGTCACCAAACCCACGGCCAATATCGCGATAAAAAAATAGTAAAAAAATTTTCGCCAGATTTTTCTTTTTTTCATATGCGGATTTCCCCCACTTTAGCCATTATCTTCTTGGCCAGATCCGGCAGGCTGTCGCTGGCCGCACCGGCTTCCAACCAATGGAAAGGCTGGCCGAAAGCCACCTTGAGCTCCTTTTTGCGCCAAGGCTGGCCGGAAAAATTTTGCGCGCGGAGATTAGACAATCTGACCGGCACGATCAAAGGGTTGAGCGCGCGCGCCAGGAAAGCCACGCCCGGCCGGGCATTTTGCGGATCAAAATCGCGATCCATATAGGCGGTGGGAAACATGATGATGTTTTTGCCCTCACGAAGGCGCCTGATCGTTCCGGCCAATGATTTTTCGTAGTTGCCGTTCGCGCTAAAAATTGGGTAAGAACCGTAAAACCAAAGAAAAGGCCCGTATGGACGCTGAAAAATTTGTTTCCAGTATGTCATATAGCGCACCTGGCCGATACGCCAAGACAGGGACCAAGGCAGGCAGGAACCGATGAAAAAAGGGTCGGACCGGCTGTGGTGGTTGGCAATGAAAAGGACTCCGCCTTGCCGGATCTTGTCCAGATTTTCCCGGCCCAGGATCTGGAAACGGAAAATCAGCGGCCAAAGCGGCCGTAAGGCCAGGCATGAGGCAATTCGGAGCGGCCAACCGAGCCAGAACAAGAATTCCAAAAAACCCAGCGCCAGAAATTTGGCTGTTTTTAAAATATTAATTATTTCCGGATGATTTTTTTGGACCGGAGGCATAATCCTGGCCATATTTTGGCCGGCCGGATTGTAAGTGGCCGGACGCTCAAATCTGCTGATATTATATAATGTATTAGATTTTTTCGCAATATTCATATTGACTTGGTTGGCCAATCTTGCTTATAATGTAAAAAATTGGCAAACCAGCCAAACAGCCCAAAAAAGGCTTTATTATTTTTCACCGCGATCGGCTCACAATAATTTTTACAGCTTCTAATCACAATGAATTACCCCGCAGCAAGCTGACGGGGTATCCAGAGGAAGATAAATTTTTTTGAAAACCACTGCGGTTTTCAAGCTTTCCCTCAAGGAA
>PCSD01000069.1 GCA_002771615.1 Candidatus Falkowbacteria bacterium CG23_combo_of_CG06-09_8_20_14_all_49_15 | reverse complement strand
TAACTAATTAACAATACTGTTGCGTTAAATTCTAGAAACTAAGTAAGTAAAATAAGAATAGAATATAATAATTTTTCAGAAATACACATGGAAAAAAAGAGCGCAAGCAAGTTGGAAGAATATTTTCAGACAGCGGTGGAAAAAAACGCTTCTGATTTGCATTTGGTGGCCGGCTCTTTTCCGGCCGTGCGAGTAGCCGGCGATTTGATCCATATCGGAGATTCCCCCCTCTCCGGCCAAGATTTGGAAAAGATGGTTAATGCTTTGGTTGACGACAAGATCAAAGCGCGTCTGATCAGCAAAAAAGATGTTGACTTCAGTAAAGATTTTTTTGGTTTTCGTTTTCGGATTAATTTGCATTTCCAAGAAAATAATTTGGGCCTGACCGCCCGCATCATCCTGCCGGTCCCGCCGCCGGAAGAGCTTGGCTTTGATGAAAACATTTACCGCCTTACACACTTGAAAGACGGCCTGATCATCATCACCGGCCCGTCCGGTTGCGGCAAGTCCACCACTTTGGCCGCGATGATCAATATCATCAACCGCGAGCGGCGGGCGCACATCATCACCATTGAGGATCCGATTGAATATACTTTCAAGGAAGAACAGTGCATCATTGAACAGAGGCTGGTCGGATATGATACCCGCAGTTTCGCGCATGGACTGAAATACGCCCTGCGCCAGGATCCGAATGTCATCATGGTGGGGGAGATGCGCGATCTGGAAACCGCCCAGGCCGCTTTGACCGCGGCGGAAACCGGCCATTTGGTCATGAGCACCTTGCATACCGCCAGCGCCGCCGATGCCATTTCGCGCTTAGTCAACCTTTTCCCCGCTCATCAGAAGGAGCAGGTTCAGAACCAGATTTCCTTGGTTTTGCGCGCCTGTGTCGCTCAGCAGCTTTTGCCGGCCAAAGGCGGGGGGATGATCGCCGCCCGGGAGTTGCTCATCAATACGCGGGCCGTCGCTAACTTGATCCGGCGCGGGCAGTATGAGCAGATCCCGTCAATCATCCAGACCAGCCAGAAAGAAGGCATGGTGGCCATGAATAAGGCGATTGACAAACTTTGGCAAGCGGGAGAAATTACCGAAAAGGTGGCGGAAAATCGGAAAAGGGATTTGGAAACCGCGGCTGTTTATTACTAATTTTAACCATATGATACCGGAAAAATGGGAGAGCATCGTCGGCCATATCAAAGATAATTTTTCCGTTTTGGAGCATGAAAAATTTTCCTCCGCGGACGACGGGGGCACGGAAATTGAGCATATCATTTTTGACGGCCCGCTGGGGCGGATGAAGCTGGAGTTCATTATCCGGCCGGTCGTGCTGGACAAGAAGACGGTTTTTTCCCGCCGGGTCGGCTCGGAAACCAAAGTGGAATATGTTTACAGTCCGGACGAAAAATCCTACCGTTTAGTGCCTTATAAATGGGACGAGGACGCGGATGACTGGCGGGAAATAGATTTGAAAAATTTTAATTTAGCCTGATTTCATTAGGCTCGAGTTAATTATATTTTTAATTGATATGTTTATGCAAGTAAAAAAAATTTTTTATCAATGCCTGCCTTTGGCCGTTTTGGCCATGTTTTTATCCAGCTGTTCTTTGATCCGGCCGATTGATTTGCCATCCGTTTCCGGTCCGGGCGGATTCGGATCTTCAACCGACGGGCCGGCCGGTATGAAAAAATTTTCCAGTACTGAGGATTTTTTGGATTTTTTTGTTGAAAATCAGCCTCATAGCAATTTTTTTTCTTATGGCGCGGTCAACGATTTGGCCGTTAATGAAAGGGCGTTAAAAATGGAAACAGGCGCGGCTGATGCGTCCGCGGCACCGGGCTTGCCGATGCCCTCTGCTGCCGAACAAGCGGGTGGCGGAGCAAGTGATTACTCGCGGACCAATGTCCAAGTGGCGGGCGTGGATGAAGCGGATATTGTCAAAACTGACGGGCGGTATATTTATGCCCTGGCTAAACAAGACCTTTATATTATTGAAGCCTATCCGCCGGCTAAAGCGGGCATCCTGGCCCGTATCGCCTTCCGCGACCGCCCGTCTGAGATTTTTTTGCGCGGCGACAAACTGATTGTCATCGGGGAACGGAATGTTTATCAACCATATTATTATGATTATCAACCGCGTCTTTTTGATGAAGAGCTAATGATTGATCCGTCCCAGAATGGCATATCCAGTCCGGAAGCAGGTGTTTCCAGCCAAGAGACAACCGCGCCGGCCAAAGAGTCCCTTCTGCCGGACCGGCCTTTGGTTTTTTGCAAAGTATTTGATCTGGCAGACAAAAAAGCGCCGCGCCAGCTGAAAAGCTTCCATTTCTCCGGCCAGTACACGGACGCGCGCTTGATTGACGACCAGCTTTATCTTTTAAGCAATATCAATTCTTTTCAAGGCGAGTGGGAGGAATTTCTGCCGAAAATGTGGGATAATGAAAAAGAAACGGCCAGCCATTGCGCCGGATCAAATTCTTGCTACGCGCCCGGTTTGTATTATTTTGATCTGCCTTACAACGGCTATAACCTGACCGTTGTCAACAGCCTGGATTTGGGCGATCTGGACAAGAGCGTCCAAGCCGAAGCCTATCTTTTGCCGAGCGGGCAGAACATTTATGTTTCGCGCGATAATCTGTATTTAACTTTTACTCAATATTTGGACGAATACAGTTTTATGATTAAAGCGATGCGGGCCGTGCTTTTCCCGCGTTTAAGCGCGCGTTTGCAGGACCGGTTGAAGAAAATTGAATCAGCGGACCGTGATATACTGCGCGAGGAAGAAAAGATGAGAAAAATCGGCGAGCTTTTGGAAGGCTATGCTAGCCGGTTGGGTTCGGATGAGCGGAAAAAGCTGGAAGCGGAGTTGGAACAGAAAACGCGGGAAATGATTAAATCCAACCAAGAAGAGCGGGAAAAGACGATTATCCATAAAATCAGTTTAGAGCAGGGGAAAATCACTCATCAAGCCCAAGGAGCCGTGCCCGGACTGGTTTTGAACCAGTTTTCCATGGATGAAAAAGACGGCTATTTCCGTGTGGCCACGACCAAAAGCCGGCAATGGTCAAGCTTCGCCGGCGAAGAAGAAGAATCGTCCACAAATGTTTTTGTCTTGGATAAAAATCTCGCTCTGACCGGCCGCGTAACCGGTTTGGCGCCTGGCGAGCAGATTTATTCCGTCCGCTTTCTTGGCCAGCGCGCCTATTTGGTCACTTTCAAGCAGATGGATCCGCTGTTTACGATTGATCTGTCTGATCCGCGCAATCCCCGCGTCCTGGGCGCTTTAAAGATTCCCGGATTTTCCAATTATTTGCATCCGTATGATGAGAACACTTTGATCGGCATAGGCAAAGAAACGAAAGAGAATAGTTCCGGCGGTTTCATTACCCAGGGATTGAAAATTTCCTTGTTTGACGTTTCGGATGTGAGTCATCCTCAGGAGTTGGCCAAATACGTCTTAAACTATACAAACAGCGATTCCATCGCTCTTTATGACCATAAAGCTTTTCTGTTCAGCCGCGAGAAAAATCTTCTGGCTATTCCGGCCTCATACAGCTCAAGTTTCAACAGTATTTTGGGCCGTTATCAAACTTTCAGCGGCGCTTTGGTGTTTGACCTCAGCCGCGACCAGATCCGCCTGCGGGGAGAAGTTGACCATTCCAACGGACAGGATTCCAAACGGGATTTTTGGGGCGGGATCAACTACTATGATAATTCAGTCCGGCGTTGCCTTTATATCGGGGATTCCCTGTATACTTTGTCCAATAACTATCTGAAAATCAATGATTTAGCGGATCTCGCGGACAAAGCATCGCTTGATCTCCGTCTCGGGACCGGCGCCCAAGACGATGATTTTCAGATCTTTAATTAGTCCGCTTTTTTAGGAGCAGACATTAATTGTTCGGCTATGCTTTATCACCGTTTGTTAATTTTTTTGTCGCCGTTTTTCGTTTTTACGGTCTTTGAAGCGATTTTAGCCTGGCCGAAAACCATTTATGCCCTAACGGGGTTGGCTGTTCTGGGGCTGGGTGTTCTGGCGCGCCTTTATCGCCATTTCGGCGCGTCCGGCCGTTCTTGGACTTCAGTTTGGATTCTGGCCCCTTTGTATATATTGGGTTTGTCCGCGTTCAGCGCGGTTTTTGCCCGGACCGCTTTTCTGCATGCCTGTTTCATTATCAGCGCTTTCTTTATGTATTTTTTCCTGCTGTCTTTATTCAGGTTAGATCGGGAAGAGAAGAAAAGTTCATTATTATCCTTGAATAATACCGCGAATTTTGCCGCTTTTGCCAT
The DNA here is from genome assembly GCA_002771615.1 of Candidatus Falkowbacteria bacterium CG23_combo_of_CG06-09_8_20_14_all_49_15. Classification (GTDB taxonomy): domain Bacteria; phylum Patescibacteriota; class Patescibacteriia; order Patescibacteriales; family UM-FILTER-48-10; genus UM-FILTER-48-10. The sequence goes on along the minus strand of PCSD01000069.1, from coordinate 8,558 downwards.
TGTTTTTTTCTTTTCTTCCGCCATTTATGGCCTGGTCACTTGGTTGCGCTGGCCCCATTGGCCTTTGGTTCTGGTTATGCTGTCGGTCATGATTGTTTTGACTTATATTCTGGCTCAGCTGTTTTCTGTCTACCGCCGCGAGTATATGGCGATTTTTCTGATTGGGATTCTGTCGCTGGGGGAGATTTTCATGGTGATGTTCTATTTGCCCTTGGAAAATTTTCTCCTTGGCTATATCTTCGCTGTTTTTTATTATATTTTTTTCGGTCTGGCTCGGATCCACCTGCTCACCGGAGAAAATCGGAAGATTGCCCGTTATTATCTTGGTTTCGGGTTGGGCAGTATTGCCGTCGTTTTATTGACGGCACGCTGGTATTGACCGGCTGGGCAAGTAATTATTTTTTATGTTCAAGATTTTTCCTGACACCAAAAATATTTCACGCTTAGTTTACATTATCCTGGCCGTATTTTTCAGTTTGGCCGCGGGTTTTTTGGGCGGCTGGTTATCCAGGTTTTATCTGCCGGACAGTTTTTATTTTGCCGCGGTCGGTGATAGTCCGGCTTGGGAAAAAGGCTGGTTTGAATGGCAGAAGCTGATCCAGCAGAAAGGCAAGAGCATAGTGATTGAACAGGACCAGCAGGCGGCGGCGGTCGCGGCCGCCGGCCGGATCGGGCTGGTGGGGATTTTTCCCAAGGACAGCGCGGAAAAATTATCTTTGGGCGCCACCACTTTAAAGGCTTATCGGATTTCTTCGGCTGTCGGCCAGGGAGCGGCCGTTACCAGCGATGGCTGGATTTTGACGTCCTGGCGGCCCGTAGGCTTGGAAAAAGACACCAAGCCGGAAAAAGGCTTAATTCTTTGGTCAGGATATGAAGCCATGGACGCGGAAAACAATATTTACGCGATCAATGATTATCGTTTTGACCCTTTGACCGATTTTTATTTTTTTCATCTGGCTGGCGCTAAAAATTTAACTTTGAAGCAATTCGCGGCTCGGGCAACGGTTGCGCCCGGGCAGATGGTGGTGGCTTTTGATTGGCAAGGCCGGGCGGAGATTGCTTTTGCCAGCCAGCCTGAAGCCCCGGTTAAAAAAATTATGCAGAGCGATGAAGCCGCGCCGGTTTTGCTTTTCCGCTCCGCTGTCGGTCCGCTTTCACCCGGGGCGATGATCTATAATCTGGCCGGTGAAATTGCCGCTTTGCTCGATCGGCAACAGGCGGCGATCCCGGCTTATTATTTTCAAAGCGCCCTGGGAAGCCTTTTGAAATCCGGCGAAATCAGGCGAGCCAACTTCGGCGTTGCCTATCAGGATTTGTCCGATTTTTCTTCGTTGGATGGAGCGGCGGCTTGGCCGTCCAGGCAAGGCGCTTTGGTCTTGGAAATTATGAAACCGTCGGCCGGTAATTTTAATTTCGGCTCCGCTTTGGATTTGAAAACCGGCGATTTGATCACCGCCATCAACGGGCAAGAATTAAACGTCCGTTTCCGCCTTTCCGACGCCGTTCTGCTTCTGCCGCCGGATCGAGACGTGGAAATTGATTTTTTCCGCGCCGGCAAAAAGATGACGGCGCGCGCGGCCGCGCCCGCTTGGACCGGAAAAGATTAAAGCCGGCCGGCAGTCATTAAAAAATATTTAAGGCTCATATGAAGATCAAATGGCTTGAGCAAAGCAAGATAAAACCTGGCGAAAGAGTTTTTGTCCGCACCGACTTGAATGTTCCGTTGTCGGCCGGGCGGATAACGGATGACTACAAAATCAACGCGGCTTTACCCACTTTGCGCTGGCTTTTGCAGGCGCGTGCCCGGCTGATCATCGCCACCCATTTGGGCCGTCCGGAAAAGCCGGATCAGAAATTCAGCACGGCGCCGTTAGCGAAAAAACTGGCGGAACAGCTGAAAATCCCGGTCAGTCATTGCCGGCAGGCCATCGGCTTGTCCGCCGCGACCGCGGTCGCCAGACTGCCGGCCGGCGAGGCTTTGCTTTTGGAAAATCTTCGCTTTTATCCCGAAGAACAAGCCAATGATTTGTCTTTTGCCCGCGCTTTGGCCGAATTGGCTGATCATTATGTCAATGACGGTTTCGCGGTTTCGCATCGGCGCCACGCTTCGGTCTGCGCGGTGAAACTTTATTTGCGCGCCTATGGCGGTTTTCTGCTTAAGCAGGAGATTGATAATTTAGGGAGGATTCTCAAGCCCGTCCGGCCCTTGGTGGCGATTTTGGGCGGAGCGAAAATTGAAACCAAAATCCCCCTTTTGAAAAAGATGTCCGTTCTGGCCGACCATATTCTGCTGGGCGGACGGCTGGCCAATATTTTTCTCGCCGCCCGCGGTTACGGTTTGCGCGCCTGGCGTTCGGATCAAAAGGAAATCAATCTGGCGCGCCGGATTTATACCGAACGGATGCTTTTGCCGATGGATTTGGTTGTTTCCGCCGCGGCCACGGGACAGGGACCGGCTTTGGTGAAAAAAGCAGGAGATCTGGATAAAGGCGATTATGCTTTTGACCTCGGGCCAAAAACAGTTGATTTTTTCAGCCATTATATCGCCAAAGCCCGAACTTTGTTCTGGAACGGCCCAATGGGTTGGTATGAAAAGCCGGCTTTTTCCGCCGGCACCGTAAAAATCGCCCGTCTGATTGCCGCGCGCGCGCGCGGCCGGGCCTTTGGCGTGGGCGGCGGCGGGGAAACTGTTGAAGTTTTGCGGCGCGCGCGGGTCAGCCGGTCATTTGACTGGGTTTCCACCGGCGGCGGAGCCTCTTTGTCTTATTTAAGCGGCGCGTCCATGCCCGGTTTGGACGGCTTGGACGGAAAAAAATCCTTATGGTTATAAACAAGAAGCAATCCGGTTTCACCTTGATTGAACTTTTGGCGGTGATCGGCATCATCACGGTTTTATCAACCCTTGGTATTGTGGCCGCCCGTTATGCCTTGAATAACGCCAAGGACAAGAAAGCCGGTTATGACTGCGTGGCCATCGCCCGCGCCATCCAGTTTTTGGGCAATGATACGGGCAGTTGGCCGGGCGGCTTGGATGTTAATTCCGTCGCGGCTGACGATAGCGCGGATTTTTGCGTTTATACTGTTGATAATTGTCTTCATGCTCTTTCTGATAATGAAGCCGGCTTGATCGGTACAGACGGCTCATATATCGGTTGGGACGGACTCTATATGCCGAGCTTGCCGAATGATCCCTGGGGGGAGCAATATTTTTTTGACGGCAATTACCAGGTCAAAAGCGACAATACTCCTTGCGCCGGTGCCGGCGGCTGTTTGCCGGCGGTCGTGGTCGGTTCGTACGGCCCGAATAAGCAAGGGCATAATTCATATGAAGAAGATGATATTATTTTTGTGCTGTATAAATAAAATTTAAGATAATAATTTATTTTTCAATATGGCCATTAAAATCAAATCATTGGTCGCGCGGGAGATTCTTGATTCCCGCGGCGATCCGACCGTGGAAACAAGAGTTATCCTGGATAACGGCTTATCGGCCAAGGCCTCCGTGCCTTCCGGCGCGTCCACAGGCGAGCATGAAGCCAAGGAATTGCGTGATAACGATCCAAAACGTTATGGCGGTAAAGGTGTTCTGGGTGCGGTCAGCAATGTGAACCAGAAAATCGCCCGCTCCTTAATCGGTGCAAACATAGCCGGTCTTAAGGATATTGACCAGAAAATGATTGAATTAGACGGCACGGCGGACAAATCCCGTTTGGGCGCCAATGCTATTTTATCCGTTTCTTTGGTTTGCGCCCGGGCGGCCGCTTTGGCTGAAGAGCGGGAATTATATGAATTTTTGGCCGGATACTACGAATTTCCCCAACCGAAAAAGATGCCTTGTCCGTCTTTCAATATTTTTAACGGCGGCAAACACGCGGATACGAATTTGGATTTTCAGGAATTCATGATTATGCCGGTCGTTTTAGGCAAAAAAAAGCGGCCGGCTAGATTGTTTGCCGAACAGGTACGCGCCGGCGCGGAAATTTTTCATGAATTGGGCCGCGTCCTGAAAGAAGCCGATTTTGACACGGATGTCGGCAATGAAGGCGGCTACGCGCCGGATATCGTGTCCAGCATCCAGGCGATTGAATTGATTCTCGCGGCCATCATCCGCGCCGGATACAAACCGGGCGCGGAAATCGGCCTGGGCATTGATGTCGGTTCAGCCCATCTTTATGATCCGTCTGAGAAAAAATACGTCTTCAAGCTTGACCACGCCCATTTCACGGCGTCCGCTTTGGAAGATCTGTATAATGATTGGTTGCGCCGTTTTCCGATTATTTCCATTGAAGACGGTTTGGGTGAAGACGATTGGTCCGGCTGGCAGTCCTTGACTAAACGTTTGCGCGATGAAATCCTTTTGATCGGCGATGATCTGTTTGTGACGAATGAACAGCGCTTGCGGCGCGGCATCAAGGAAAAAGCGGCCAATGCCATCCTGATCAAGCCCAATCAGGTCGGTACGGTTTCCGAAACAATGGCCTGCGTTAAACTGGCCCAGAAGCACCGTTACAAAATCATGGTTTCTCACCGCAGCGGTGAAACCGTTGATGATTTTATCGCTGACCTGGCGGTGGCGATTGGAGCCGAATACATCAAATCCGGCTCCTTGTCCCGGGGGGAAAGGCTGGCCAAGTATAATCGGTTGATGGAAATAGAGGATAATTTGTCCGGCCGGAATTTATGAGCAACAGCCTAATATCCAACAAAGCAGGTGCCGGCGCCAAGATTCTCCTGCTTTTTTGGTCAGGCGTGAATGCGGTGCGAACCGTTGATCAGCTTGAATTGACCCCGGGTTTTTTGGAACTGGCGAAAACCTATCCGTCCGCGAACCTGGATGCCGGCGGATCGGCCGTCGGCTTGCGTGCCGCCGAAACGGCTTCGGCTTCCCAGTTATGCCAGGTGATCGGCTCCGGCCGCGGTTTGGATAAGGGCTACGCCGCCGTTCTTGATTTTTTAAACAAAAAAAAATTCGGTTCGGAAATTTCCGGCTTTTTTGACTGTTTGCGGGCAACGGACGGATATTTGCACATCCTTATGCCTTTGACTGAGCGGTCCGGATTTGACAACCAGGATTTTTGCGCGCCTCTGCAGAAATATCTGCACGCTCAGGGCTTGAGCAAAATCGCCTGGCATCTTTTTGCCGGCGGCGAAAATAATTTGCCCAAAAGTTGCCTGGGGCAATTGCGTCGTTTTATCGCTTGGCAAGAAAAACAACACGGCGGCGAATTGCGGTCATTGTCCGGCGCTTTTTACGGTCTGGATGAAACCAGCCATTATGCCCGTTCCCGCAAAGCCTGGCAGGCAATTGTTTCTCCGGCGCCGGCGGGCGCTCCGTCCGCGCTGGAAGCGGTGCGGGAAAATTATGAAAAAAATATTTTTGATGACGATTTGCCGCCTTTGAGCCTGGCCGGGGCCAAGGGCCTGTCCGACCGCGATGCGGTCTTGTTTTTTGATTTGGACCCGAGCCGTTTCCGCCAACTGGCGGAAATTTTTATCCCGGCGCGGAAACCCGGCCAGACCCTCCCCGGTTCGCCTGCCGACTGGCTGGCCACTTTCGTGTCCAGGCCTGATTTTGTCAAAATACCGGCGGTTTTTTCCCCGTCGCGGCCGGCCCTAACTTTAGCCGAGTCGTTGGCTAAAAACCGCGTCAGACAGCTGCGGATTGCGCCGGCTTCTTCTTTCCCTTTGCTGGCTTATTTTTTCAATGGCCGGCGTTCCTCGCCGGCGGCGGGCGAGGATTGGCAAGCTCTGGATTTGACTTTGCGGACGGCCGCGGGCGATGATTGGCTGGACACGGCCTTGTCTGAATTTTCCCAAGAACTAAAGAAAGCCTTGGCTCGTGATTATCATTTTATTGCCGCGGATTTTTTCAGCGCCGATTTGGCGGGCTTATCCGCCCGGCCGCATTTTTTTGATCATTTTTTAAAAAGTGCGGACCGGACAGTCTCAGATCTGGCCAAGGCCGCGGCCGGAGCCGGTTGGACCGTGATGATTATGCCGTTGGACCCGGCCGCGGAAAATATTTTCCCGGCCAGCCGGCAAGAAGCGGGCGCGGCCAAAAGCAACCGCTTGCCGCTGGTAGTTTTGAAAGATGATTTTCAGACTTTGAATTTCGGCTGGCCGGAGCCGCCTAACAACGATTGGCGCTTGGCCGCGCCGATCGGCACGATCCGCGACTTGGCGCCGACCATCCTGGAACTTTTAAAAATAAAAAAGCCAGCGTCAATGCTCGGCTCGGTTTTATTTACTAATCATTCCGCTTGAATAAAAAATTTTTTTCAGCCGGGCGGTTTTTTAATCACCGCCGAAAAACGCCGAAGAAAAATTTTATCTTGATAAACGGCCGGGAAATATGATAGAATGAATGTGTTTTTCAGGGAAACAGCCAGAATCCCAAGAGACTGACAGCCAGTCCGATCAGTATGCCGAAAAAGACCTGAGCGGGGGTGTGGCCAATCCTCTCCAGCAAAGTCGGATAGGAGGCGTCAAGCATATCATCTTCTTTCAAATCCTTGACCAAAATATTCAAAGTTCGTCCATGCTGGCCAAGATAGCGGCGCAAGCCGGTGGCGTCGCGGATCACAATAATGGCTAGAATCGCGGCGATGGCGAAAAAAGGGGAATTAAAACCATAATACAGGGCGATCGTGCCGGCCAGGGCGCTGACCATGGCGCTGTGTCCGGAGGGCATGCCGGAGTAAGCGAAAGCCCCCTGCCAGCTGAATTTTAACCGGTTGGAGGAAATGAAGAATTTCGCCAATTGGGCGATGAATAAAGCGATGAGCGGCCAGATCAGGATCTGTAAGAACATATTTTTTAAATTAGATTAAACATATGCCAGATTGGTTAGCGGCGATTATATTTGGCTTCGTGCAGGGAGTCGCGGAATTTCTGCCGATTTCCAGCTCCGGCCATTTAGTCCTCTTGCATTATTTTTTTCCCTTGCCCGTGGCGAATGATTTAGCCTTTGATGCTGTTTTGCATCTGGCCGCGTTATGCGCCTTGGTTTGGTATTTTTTTTCTGACTGGAAAAATCTTTTTTTCGCTTGGCTGAAAAGCTGGTCAGGCCAGCATTCAGATTCAAGCCGTCTGGCCTGGATCATTATTTTGGCCACTTTTCCGGCCGCTTTGGCCGGTTATTGGCTGGAAGCGTATTTTGAACAGATTCGCCAGCCGGCCGTGGTAGCTTTTTCCTTGGCCGCGGTCGGCGGGTTGTTGATTGTGGTGGAAAAGATCCGCCCCGGCGGACGCGAAATCAACGCGACGCGCTGGTCGGACGGTTTGTATATCGGTCTGGCCCAGGCAATCGCTCTCATCCCGGGCGTTTCCCGCAGCGGCATAACAATGGTGGCGGGATTAAGCCGCGGGCTTTCGCGGATCGCCGCGGTGCGTTTTTCTTTTTTGTTGGCGGCTCCGATTATCGCTGGCGCCGGGCTTAAAGCCCTCAAAGGCCTGATTCTGTTTCCCCCCGGCCGCGCAGAATTTTTTCTTTTGGCCGTCGCTTTTTTCACCGCTTGGTTGTCCAGTTTTTTTGCCATCAAATTCCTTCTGTATTATGTGCGCCAATCCACGCTTATTCCTTTTGCCGTATATCGCCTCTGTTTGGCTTTGCTTATTTTATTAATTTGGATTGTCCGTGATTAATGGTCCCCCGCCAATGGCGGGCATTTTTTCCCAACCACATTAACACCAAGAGCAGTAAAAAAAGTTGAACGGACAGAAGAGGGATGTAAGTTTTGTGGATTAATCCCTTGGCATTTCCCCAATCAACGGCCAAATCATTTTCTGCCAGCCGCAAAGGCGTGGTGATTTCCGCTCCGGCATCAAAGGGGCGTAATTGGTTCTGCTGGTGGCCGGTAACGGCCGGGAATTTCGGAGGTGGCGTTTGCGCCGGCGCTGGTCGTCCGAAAATTTGCACGACCAAAGTGGTGGGGTAGCCCTGGAAATTGCCTTCCTTGACCGCCACGCCGATTTCCGTAAAATCGGGATTAAACAGATTCTGCTTGTGAGTCAAGGAATTTTCCCAGGCTTTGATTGTGCCGGCCGCCGTTTGGAAATTGATCGCGAGATTTTCTCCAATAATCTCATATTTATAACCGGCCGCGGATACCCAGTGGGAAAATTTTTTTCCGTCTAAGGAATGCTGGAAGGTTTGCGCCGCAAAAATCGCGTCCGCTTTTTCCAAAGCCGCTTTCTCCAGCAGTTGATTGGCAGTCACCACCAGGGCGCCGGCACCGATCCTTTTCCCGTTGGTCAGATAAATGATCCTTCCCGGCGTCAAATCGGACGAAAACAGGCAAAGCGGCCATAAAAAAAATCCGCTTGCCAGCAAGCAGAAAATTTTCGTTTTCAACGCGAATTTTGTTTCCGGATTAACCTTTATTTTTGATTTTATTTGTTTTTTTGTTTTCATTTTTATTGCCTTGATTATAGCATAATTTTTTCGGAGAGGCAAGAAAAATTTTTAAATTTTTTGCTTTGCGTTTTGTTTAAGGGTATCATGGCCAGGGTATATAATTTTAGGGGCTTGTATAGAACAGTAAACTAATTTACTGTTA
>PCSD01000051.1:2945-15737 GCA_002771615.1 Candidatus Falkowbacteria bacterium CG23_combo_of_CG06-09_8_20_14_all_49_15 | reverse complement strand
AATTTTTTTAATTTCGTAAATAGAAATTTTAGCTCTAGTTAGCTTCATATTGCCATTATAGCATAGAAGTATCTAGTCTAGAGCCAATAAAAATAGTTTTTACAAAAACGAGTTAAACGCGCCATTTTTACCTTTTTTTTATTGATTAAACACTATGAATGAACAAATCGGACAGTTTGAAAATATAAAATTCAACATATCGGAATTCATTAAACATCGCTCCGAACAGCTAACGCCAGAAATGTTAAAAATTTATCAAGAGCTTCATGAAAATCCTGAATTGGGTGGAGAAGAATTTGAAACAGCGCAGAGGATCATCAATTTTTTAAAAACCCAAAAGATTAAGATCGTTGCCGAAGGAATAGGAGGAACTGGTGTAATAGCAGTGGTTGAAGGTAAAAAAGAAGGGCCAACAATCGCATTAAGAGCAGACATTGACGCTTTGCCGATTGACGAAGACGAAAGTCACGAGCCGCGTTCGAAAAAAAAGGCGTGATGCATGCCTGTGGGCACGATTTACATACCAGCGGATTATTAGGGGCATCTATAATAATTAAAGAAATTTCCGACAAAGGCGAGCTCCAGGGCAATGTCTTATTAATATTCCAGCCAAGCGAAGAGAAGGCCCATCAAAAAGAAAGTGGCGCTATTAAGATCATTAAATATCTGGAAAAAAGCGGATTGAGAGACAATATAGATGCATTTATTGGGATGCACGTTAGTAGTGATTTACAGAGAGGCGAAGTTTTTACCAAGGAAGGGGTTTTTTTGCCTAGCTCAGGCGAAATCGATATTGAGCTGAAAGGCCCCGGAGGTTCGATCATCAATGCCTATAATGACCCAAATCTGGATTTGATATTTTCCGAATTGACGGTCAGGCTAAACAAACTTTTTAAGCCAATGGCAAAAACAGGAAAAGCTTTGGTAGCCACCGCCGGCCCAGATAAGAGAATGGATGCATACAATGTCCTACTTCAAAGTCAGAAGAAAACTTGGGTAGTAAGAGTTTTTTCAGAAGATTATAAAAAGGATTCAAATGAAATTTGCACCCTCATTAAAAGGGAGGTTAAAGATGTCGTTGACAGACATTTGGCGGAAATAGATAAAGAAGGCGGCGTTGATATTGAAGTCAAAAGAAGGCCGGGATATAGGCCGGTAGTTCATCGCGATTCACAATTGGTCGATGTCGCGAAAAAATCCGTCAAAGAAGTGATAGATGATTATTATTTTAGGGATGATATGAAGATTTTTGCCGGAGAAGACTTTTCTTTTTATTTGGAAAGTTTAAGACAAAAAAGGATAAACGGGATTTATATGGCAGTGGGCGCGGCAAATAGCAAGAAAGCCTTAGAGACTGGCCCGCTACATTCATCCAATATGAAAGTGGACAATGAAGTTGTGCGGGATTTGAGTTCTATATATGCTCAATTCGCCGTAAATGCGATTGAGCATTATAATATATTAAAGGAGAAAATATGAAAATGAAAAATTTGATATCTTCCACGGATCTTAACAAAATAGAATATGAGAAAATAATCCGTTTAGGAGTTAAATTTGCCAAAAAGGGAATCGCAAGCGATATCCTGAAAGGTAAGGTCATTGCAACTTTATTTTTTGCATCCTCCACTCGGAACAGAAACGCTTTTCAATCAGCTATTTTGAGGGCCGGGGGAGGATGGATAGGAGCTAACAGTGCAGAAGAGCTCTCAATGGGCAAGGGGGAAAGCTTAGGCGATACAATCAGACAATATTCGGAATTTTGCGATTTAATTGTCCTCAGGCATCCGGATGACAATGCGGCTAAGATCGCTGCCGAAAATTCAAGCGTGCCGGTAATAAATTGCGGCAGCGGAAGCGAAAGCTATGGCTTTGCTCCGGCGGTGGTATTATTCATGATGATGATGTATCTGGGCAAGCTGAAAAATTTGCAAATCGGCATATATGGAACTCCGGGGATAAACAGAGTAATAAAAGAATGCGTACCGGTATTTGGATTATATAAAGCAAGACTTTATATTGATGCTTTAGGAATTTGCCCGTTGCCTAAGGAGGTGGAAGAACTTGCTGGCAAGAATGGGATCGGGTCCATTGAATATGGCAAGCTTGACGACTTCATATCAAAAGTTGATATCCTGTTTTCGACCAGAGCCTTGCAAAAAGGGATTAAGGATTTTCCAAAAGAACTCGAGTCGGAAATAATGAAAAACTACAAGCCGATAAATATTGGTCATATCAATCGGATGAAGAAGGGGGCATTTTTCCATCATATCTCACCCCGTGTTTTTGAAGTTGAGCAGGATGTTGATTCACACCCCAAATCGCTTTGGACTAAAAGATTGTATTTTACTGAGTGCGCGTTAGCCACAATGATTCATTTTTTAAAGGTAAACAAAAAATTTTAATAAAAAACTGTAGTTTCCAAACAAGATACATAGATTATTGTTGGATTAACTATAAGTTCCGACAAATTTAATTATATCCTTTCATTTTATCATTATGGAAAATCAAACACAATTTAATAGATTAAATCAAACTCACGAAAATGAAATAATTGACAAAGGTAAAAATGTGCAGATTCATTTAATTTTTCTTAGACACGGCGATAAGGATAAAGACGGCTCGCTCACTGAAGAAGGTAAAAAAGAGGCGACTGATTTTGGAGAGAAGTTAGAAGGCAAAGATGCAATAAAAGGTTATTCCAGCCCTGTGCCGAGAGCATTGGAAACTGTAGAGCGAGTAATAGCAGGCGCTCCGCATGGAAAAAAATTAACAACAAGAATTAGAACAGAATTAGGAATACGTCCCTGTTCAAAAGATTTTTTTAAAAAATTTAGAGAGAAAGAAAACGAGGGGTTTGGTGAGGCGGCTGAATGGTATTTGAGTTATGGCGAGCAAAAACCAGACGCGGAAACTTCATCACCGCATGAAATTGCCGAAGATTTGGCATTCGCCTTGGATAGATTTATACGGATGTCAGATAGACTTAATTCCGGGTCTAATATCGATTTAGTTAATGGTACACATCAGAGCATGCCAGAAGCGCTATTAAAAGAAATTATGGTGCGGGAAAAGGAAGGAAAAAAAATTGTCGGTTTTGAAAAATTGGAAGAAATTGGCGGCGCCTTGCAGCCAACCGAAAGTATGGAGTTTTTGATCAAGACAGATGGGAGCGGTGAAAAGGAATTAAAATTATATTTTCGCGGCCACGAATATGATCTTGATATGAATATCATTAATAAGTTGGTCGGTGCGTATAGAAAAAGAACCAAAAAGACAAGGATAATGAATAAATTAATTTTGCCTTTTCAAGAGTTGACTATTAACGATGTTAATTGCGCCGGCGGCAAAGGAGCCTCTCTCGGCGAATTAGCAAAAGCTGGTGTCCCCGTACCGGACGGTTTTGTATTGCTTTCTTCCGCGTTTGATCAATTTCTGAAAGACACTGACCTTATCCAAGAAATTGAGGCAATCTTGAGCGGAGTAAATCACAAAAAGATACATACCGTTGAAAATGCTTCTGAAAAAATTCAGTTCTTGATTATTTCCAGAGAAATGCCAGAAAACATTAAAATTGAAATATTGAAATTTTATAAAAAATTAGATAATAAATTGGTCGCCGTTCGCTCTTCCGCCACTTCAGAAGATTCCGCCTCTGCTGCTTGGGCAGGACAATTAGAAAGTTATTTAAATACGACCGAAGAGACTCTTTTAGAAAATGTTAAAAAATGTTGGGCTTCATTATTTACTCCCAGGGCGATTTTTTACAGATTTGAAAAAAGACTAAGGAGGGATAAAATTTCTGTTGCTGTTGTTGTGCAAAAAATGATTGACGCGGAAGAATCCGGCATCGCTTTTTCTGTCCACCCCGTCACCCAAGATGAAAATCAAATCATCATTGAAGCTGGTTTTGGCCTGGGCGAAGCGATTGTTTCAGGCTCAATTACCCCGGATAGTTATGTTATTGAAAAACAAAGGCTGAAAATCATTGATATTAATGTCAATGAGCAAAAAAGAGCTTTATACAAAAAATCAAAGGGCGGAAGCGCGTGGAAAAATTTAGGGGAAATGGGCAAAACGCAGGTTCTCACTGAAAAAGAAATTATCGCCTTGTCAAAAATAATAATTAAAATTGAAAATCATTATGGTTTTCCCTGCGATATCGAGTGGGCAAAAGAGAAAGGTAATTTTTATATAGTGCAGAGCAGGCCGATTACCACATTAAGAATGAAAAGGAAAAACCGGAAATTTGATCTCAAAAAAGGCATCATCGTCCCTAGTAATATATCAATATTTGATATTGATAGGGGCAGTAATTATTTTTCAGTTGTGTCCAGAAAATCAGTTTTACTGATCAGAAGTTGTTTTCCTTGGGGCTATTGCGACAATAATAGGTATAAAAAAATATTTGGTTTTCCTTCTCCCCATAAGCCATTTTACGACAGTCAGAGAAATATTTTTGTTGATAAAGGTGCGATTGTCATTGAAAGAAAAGAAGCATTAATAAAAATTAAAAGAGATAATAATTATTTATATAAAATTGCTAATCGATGCCAAGAGGATGGAGATTCGCTCTGGCGTGAAAGTTTAAAAATTAAAAACGCCGATTTTAGCAAAAAGACAGATAAAGAATTATTATCAATATTTAAAAAGGGGATAGAAGATGAAATAAATTTATGCGCGTACCTGATGTTTCCATTATCCTTGCAGGGATTTTTTGAAGAATCAATAAAAAAGCAAATAGCACAAAATAGCCAAGATCAAAAAACCGCTGATTATTATTTTCAAATATTGACTACGCCCGCCCGGCAAAATTTTGGATATTTTGAACAAATCGCTATTTTAAAATTAGCGGCGGCTTATCAGCGATATAACAATTTAGTAAGTATAGATAAAAAAATCTATGATTATCTTTTTAAATTTGATATTTTAGGAACAAAATACGGGACAGGAAAAATGTGGTCAAAAAAAGAGATAATTGCTAGAATAAAATATTTATCAAAACAATCACCCCAAAGAAAATTAAAATATTTATTGAATTTACCCGGACAATCAGACAAACAAGTGAAAGAAGTTCTAATCAAATTAAAAGCAGATAAAGATTTTAGAGAATTAATAAGGATTACTCGTTTATATGTATATTTGAGGACATACAGAACTGATATAATATCGGGGGCTTTTGCAAACATGTTTTCATTATTTGAAGAAATAGCCAAAAGAAACGGACTTGATTCAAACTTAATTCTTGAATGTTTGCCAAATGAAATAATTGATAATAATTTTCCTGATAAAAAAATAATTATCAAGAGAGCGACAACAAATATTATTCGTGGCGTTGATGGAAAAATATATTGTGTTTTTGGCAATAAGGCAATAAAAGTTTATAAAAAATTGTTAATTAATGCAAAGCAAGTTGCAATTAAAAAGGAAACAAAAAAAGAAAATTTTGATGAACTCCCGGGTGTAATCGCCAACGCAGGTTTTACAAGAGGTTTTGTGAGGATTGTTTTAGATAATTCTGAGATTAACAAGGTCAAAGCAGGTGATATTTTAGTTTCTTCAATGACTACCCCTGATTTTGTGCCGGCAATGGAAAAAGCTTCGGCTTTTATTACAGATGAAGGAGGGGTTTTATGCCATGCGGCTATCATTTCAAGAGAAATGCAGAAACCTTGCATTATTGGAACAGGAAGAGCGACGACGGTATTGAAAGATGATGATTTGGTTGAGGTGGATGCAAATCGTGGAATAGTCAGAATTTTAAAAAAAGTAAAACAGCAATAAGTTTTTTCAATGCTCGGCAATCTCTCGGCAGGGAGAGGGCTAAACAATCCCCTCATCAGCTCAGAAGATTAGTGCGGAAAAAATTTTTGTCCAATAACCATAAACATTTATTCATCCGTCAACGCTTCCGGACTTCAGAAAAGAAGTTCGGTTTTTAAACTTGAAATAAAATAGCGATAGTGTTAAAATATATTCAACAATTTGACTAAAGACAGCTCGCGGTAAATTATAACGATTAACATAGCAAATTTATGAAAAAAATATTTGTTTTTTCGTTTTCCTTAATTTTTTCCGCCTCAGCCGCGTTTTTGCTCTGCACCCGGCCGGCAATGGCCTTGTCCGAAGGCAATGCGTATTTGGCCGCGGTCCAGATCAAAGTCTATGAAATTGACGAGGCCGGATACTTTGTTCTGGCCAAAACCGGCACGGGCGCGCTGATTGATAATAACGGCACTTTGCTGACCAGCCGGTCTTTGATCGCCAATCCGGCCCGGGCGGCGGTCTCTGTCTGTCGGCCGTCAGATTTGAACAAAAAGCCGGATTGCCGCCTGGCCGCGGAGGTCATCACATGCGGCGCAAACGCGGATTTTCCTTTGTGCCTTTTGCGAGTCAGGACCGTGGCCGGTTTGTCTGAGGGGCAAAACAATTTTTTATTTTTGAAAAGGCTAAACGCTGGCTGGCCAGTGGTCGGCGAACGATTGCGGATGATCAATTTTAACTCATCCGAATTCCTGGAAACGGCTTTAACCTATGTATCCGGCTCCGCGGCCGAAGCGGATTTTACTTGGCTGGAGCTGGAGACCGCCTTCGGCGCTGGCGCGGACGGCGCTTTACTGGTCAACCGCGAGGGCGAGTTGGCGGCTTTGAATGTGGATTTGGATGAATATCAGTCCGCTGATCCAAGACATGTTTTGTTTCTGCCGCCATTGAACGATTGGTTTTTAAACATGTCCCAGGCATCCGCCGTGGCTTTTTCCGAAGCCGGTCGTTTTGACGATTTTTTGCGCCGGCAAAGTCAAACCCGGGATCAGGCCGAATTTTCCTGGGCGGATCCGGCCGTCCGCGTTTTCCGTCCGGAGCACTGGGAATGGTTTTATCCGCAGGAAAACCAATTGCTCGCCCTTGGCCCGCAAAACGGACGGGTGCAAATTGTCTGGGAGAAAAATCCGGATTTTTCCGATCTGGATTATGTATCCGCCATTGATGAGTCAATGGCGGATGGCTATGAATTTGCGGCGGATGGCTTTTTAGGCGGTTTAAGCGCAAAAAAATTTATCAATATTGATGATGCCCGGTTCGGCCGCTGGCTGATTCCGGGCCGGGATTATCTGCTCACGCTTGATTATCAAGCCGGCTCGGACGGAGCAGATCAATGGGGATTGGACAATCTGCTGGCGCGCCTGGTTTTTTCTTTCCCGCCTTTTGTTCCGGCCGCGGACCAAGCGTCCGCGCCGGCAGGCGAGGCGCTTTCGCCGGCCGCGGAAGAAACTGTCCAACTTGAAGTCGGAGCAGAATCGTCCGCTGACAGCCTGCCTGGCCGTCCGGCTGTTTTTAACCAAGCGCCGATAGCGTTGAATAATGCCTTGGGCCGGAAGCTTAATGGGCGCATCCTATTGCGCGTGGAAAAAAACGGCGAAGCCTGGTATTTGTCTTCCGCGCGCCAGCAGGCCTATTTTCTCGGCCGTCCCAGCGACGCGTTCCAAATCATGCGCGACCAGGGCTTGGGCATCAGCAACGCGGATTTAAACAAAATTCCTGTTGGCCAAGCGCGTGAAAAAATTGTGTCTCGGACGGCGAGTGTTTTCGCGGCCAAACATTTGGGCAAAATATTTTTGGCCGTGGAAGGCAAGGGCGAAGCTTGGTATGTCCATCCGACGGACGGACGGCGTTATTTTTTGGGTAATCCGGCCCAGGCCTTCGCGTTGCTGCGCGCTGTCAGTCTGGGCATCAGCGAAGAGGATTTCGCGAGATTGAAAAAGTAGTTTTTTTTATTGTTCATCCGGCGCGTCCGTCTTGGTCATTATTGCCATATAAAGGAAGCTTACCGCGCTGATTAGTTTTTTGATAATTTTTTATATTGGTTATTCCATAATATCATCGTCAATTTATGGCTGAAGCAAAAAAACAGACAAAAAATATCTATGTGCAGAGAGAGGAGGCAGTTTTGGATTTTTGGGATAAAGCGGAAACCTTCCGCCGTTCCGTTGATAAAGACGCGCCAGCCGGTGATTATGTTTTTTATGACGGTCCGCCTTTCGGCACGGGCGAACCGCATTACGGCCATTTATTATCAAGCATTGCCAAGGATGTCGTGCCGCGCTATTTCACCATGCGCGGTTACCGCGTGGAGCGGCGCTGGGGCTGGGATTGCCATGGCTTGCCCATAGAAAATATCATTGAAAAAGAAATGGGCATAAGCGGCAAAAAAGAGATTGAGCAAATCGGGATCGCTAAATTCAACGAAGCCTGCCGCGCCCGGGTCTTGGCCTTTGCTGCGGTTTGGGAAACCATGATCCGGCGCATCGGCCGTTGGGTGGAATTCAAAAATTCGTACAAGACCATGGATCGCGATTTTATGGAATCAGTCTGGTGGGGCTTCAAAGAGCTGTGGCAGAAAGGCCTGGTCTATGAAGGCCGCCGCGTTCTGCTTTATTGCCCCCGGTGCGAAACGCCGATTTCCAATTTTGAAGTAGCCATGGACAATAGCTATAAAGATATCAAAGAAACATCGGTTTATGTCAAGTTCAAGCTCAAAAATCCCGAACAGTTGGGAGCCAAACAGCCGACTTATATTTTGGCTTGGACCACCACGCCTTGGACTTTGCCGGCCAATGTGGCCTTGGCTGTGGGCGCGGACATCAAATACAGTTTGGTCCGTCCGGACTCGCCGGGCGGTGCGAATGAATTGTTAATCGTGGCCGCGGAGCGTTTGGCCGTCTTAAGCACCAAATATGAAATTATCAAGGAATTGACCGGCCAGGATTTGGTCGGCCTTGACTACGAACCGCTTTATGAATCCCCGGCCTTGGCCGCCACCGGCCAGCGCGCCCATTATGTCGCGGCCGCGGATTTTGTCACCACCACGGATGGCACCGGCATCGTGCACACGGCCGTGGTTTACGGCGAAGACGATTATAATCTGGGACAGAAATTGGGCCTGCCGGTCGTGCCGGTCCTGGATGAAAAAGGCGTATTTAACAGCAATATCCCGCAATTCGCGGGCGTGTATTTCAAGAAAGCTGATGCTTTGGTGATCAAAAATTTGAGCGCCCGGCAATTGTTATATAAAACCGAAGAGATCGTCCATTCCTATCCCCATTGCCACCGTTGCGACACGCAACTATTCTATAACGCCATTCCCGCCTTGTTCATCAACATCGCGCGTTTGCGTTCCGATCTGCTCAAGCAGAACGAAAATATCCATTGGTATCCGGCGCATCTGAAAAACGGCCGTTTCCGCTTGGGCGTGGAGCAGGCGCCGGACTGGAACATTTCGCGTAACCGCTATTTCGCCACGCCGATTCCGATCTGGGCCTGCGGCCAATGCGGCCACCGCGAAATCATCGGTTCAGTCTCTGAGTTGGAAGCGAAAAGCGGTCAGTCCGATCTGCGGGACATCCACCGCCATTTTATTGATGATTTGCGCTGGCCTTGTCCGCGTTGCGGCCAGCCGGTCCAAAGGATCAAAGAGGTTTTTGACTGCTGGGTGGAATCCGGTTCCATGTCTTTTGCCCAGCATCATTATCCTTTTGCCAACCGCGAAAAATTCCAAAATAATTTTCCCGCGCAGTATATCAGCGAATACATCTCCCAGACGCGCGCTTGGTTCTATGTGATGCATGTGTTGTCTACGGCTTTATTTCAAAAAAATTGTTTTGAGCATTGCGCGGCCACCGGCGTAATTTTGAATGACAAGGGAGAAAAGATGAGCAAGTCAAAAAAGAATTTTCCGGATCCCTGGAAAGTCATCAACGAATTCGGGGCGGATACCCTGCGCTTTTATCTGATGAGCTCCACTTTGATGCACGCGGAAAACCTTTTTTTCAACGAGCAGGATTTGCGAGATGTGTTTCGGCAAAACATAATGATTTTGGGCAATATTTATGAATTTTATCGTTTGTACGCGCCGGCCGGCTCCAGTCCTCAAGATTCATATACTCCGCCGGCTTCCGCTTCGGTTCTGGATCAATGGCTGTTAATCCGCTTGCATGAATTGACGCGCGAAGTGACAGCCAGCATGGAAAATTATGATCTGCCGCGCGCCAGCCGTCCGATCACGGATTTCATCAATGATTTCTCCACTTGGTACTTGCGCCGTTCGCGGGAACGGCTGAAAACCGGCGAAGACGCCGACCGCGCCGCCGCTTTGGCGACTATGCGTTATGTTTTATTGGTGTTGGCCAAAATTATGGCGCCTTTTTTACCAATGACCGCGGAATGGTTATGGCAGAAAATCACGGGCTGGGATTTTCACAACATGGAGAAAAGCGTGCATTTGGAAAGTTGGCCGGAGCTTGGACCAGCGCCCCAGGCGACGGAAGAAATCATTCGGCAGACCCGCTTGGCCCGCGAGATCATTGAACTTGGTTTGTCCGCGCGCGACCAGGCTAATTTGAAAGTGCGCCAGCCCTTGGCGCGCCTCACGGTCCGGGGATCGTCTTTGGACGCGCCTTATGTTGGCTTAATACAGGCAGAAGTGAATGTCTTGGCTGTGGTTTGGCAAGTGGGCGACCAATTGTCCGTGGAATTGGACACCAACATTACGCCGGCTTTGAAATTGGCCGGTTTAAAAAGGGAACTGGTCCGCCAAATCAATGCCCAGCGCAAGAAAGCCAATTTAACCATAAATGACCGCATTACAGTAAAAGTCAGCACCAACAGCGCTGACACGCGGGACGCTTTAGAAAAATATAGCGAACAAATCAAAAAAGAAACTTTAGCTGATGAGTTAACTGTTGACGCGCTCACGGGCGGCGAAGAGCTGGCGCGGATCGGCGCGGAAGAGGCGAGCATCATGATTATTAAGATTTAAATCAGTCTGAGGCCGGGGAAAAGGATATTTTTTGGACAGGCCAAGGATGATTTGGTATAATAGAAATAGTAAGAATAAAATAAGTAAAATAAGAGCAAGAAAAAATAAAAATAATAGAAAAATAATAGAAATAAGAAAAAATTAGTCGGAAAAAATATGAACCTGGAAAAAAGCATCATCAAAGTTGATATCGTGAAGATTGTGGACAACATCTTCCGCTATGCCGTGGAGCGGCGGGCCAGCGACATCCACATCCAGCCCAAAGAAGGCGGGGCCGATATTCGTTTGCGGGTGGACGGGGTTTTGGAAACGGCGGATACCGCCGGCCTGGACATCTATAAGCTGATTGTCAATCGGATCAAGGTCCTGTCCGGGATTGAAGTGTCCGGCCGTCCTCAGCCTCGCGAAGGTCGCATCAAGATCAAGGTGGCGGACGACGAATACGATCTGCGCGTTTCCATCTTTCCCACGATCCATGGCGATTGCGTGGTGATGCGCATCCTGGAAGACATCAACAGTTTCGCGGATTATCTTGATCTGGGCATGTCGCGCGAACAAGCCACGATCCTGGCGGAAAAAATCAAAAAGACCTACGGTTTGATCTTGGTGACCGGGCCGACCGGCTCAGGCAAATCCACGACCATCTTCACGATTTTGAACAAGCTGAACGTGGAAGAAAAAAGCATTGTCACCTTGGAAGATCCGGTGGAAAGGCGCATTGACCGCGTGCGCCAGACCCAGGTGGATCCGGATAACGGCCTGACTTTCGCGAATGGCTTGCGTTATATCGTCCGCCAGGACCCGAATATCATCATGGTCGGCGAGATCCGCGACAAGGAAACCGCCCGGATCGCGGTCCAGGCCGCCATTACCGGCCACTTGGTCATCGCCTCCATCCACACGAATAACGCGGCTGGCGCCATTGTTCGGTTAATCAATATGGGCGTGGAGCCTTTTCTTTTATCTTCCGCTTTATTGTTAGTCACTGCTCAGCGCCTGGCCCGCCAGCTTTGTCCGGCTTGTCGCGTGGAAATCGAGCCGCCGCCGGCGATTCTGAAAAAAATCAACGCCCCGCAAGGCATGAAGTTCTACCATTCCCCGGGCTGTGAGGAATGCGCCTACCTTGGCACCAAAGGCCGGATCGGCGTGCATGAGCTCTTGGTGGTGGATCAGGCGATCCGCAACCTGATCCTGTCCAATCCGAACGATCTCCAGATTGTTAACTTAGCGGAAAAAGTCGGCATGGTGCCTTTGAAGAAAGCGGTTTTGCAGAAGGTGCACAACGGCGACATCAGCTTGGAGGAAGCGTTGGCTGTCACCGAGGAGGCCAGTACGATCTAATCGGTTTCGTTTATAATATTTATTTATAAATTAAAAAATCTTATGTCTATCGCGATTTTGGTTGTTTTGGGCGTAATTTTGCTTGCGATTTTCTGGATCATCGCCTTGTACAACGGCTTGATCCGTTTGAAAAATCGCGTCGCGGAAGCCAAGAGCGACATTGATGTCCAGCAGAAGCGCCGCTATGATTTGATCCCCAATTTGGTGGAAACGGTCAAAGGTTACGCGGCGCACGAGCGGGAAACTTTGGAAAAAGTCATTCAAGCCCGGAACGCGGCCATGTCCGCGCAGTCCGGCGGCGATCTGAAGCAACAAGTGGCCGCGGAAAACGCCCTATCTTCCACCTTGAAAAGCATTTTCGCCTTGGCGGAAAATTATCCCAACCTGAAAGCGAACGAGAATTTCTTGGAACTCCAGCGCGAACTCGCGGATACGGAAAACAAGATCATGTCCGCCCGCCGCTTCTACAACGGCAATGTCCGCGATTTCAACACCAAGCTGGAAGTTTTCCCGACCAATCTCATGGCCAACACGCTCGGTTTCAAGGCGCAGGATTTTTTCGAGGTGGCGGACGAAAAAGCCCGGGAAGCGGTCGCGGTCAAATTTTAAAAAAAACTGCGAGACAAACCCGCTCGCTG
>PCSD01000051.1:0-2874 GCA_002771615.1 Candidatus Falkowbacteria bacterium CG23_combo_of_CG06-09_8_20_14_all_49_15 | reverse complement strand
GAAAACCGCAGTGGTTTTCAAAAAAATTAATCTTCCTCTGGATACCCCGTCAGCTTGCTGCGGGGTAATTCATTCATTTCCGTTTATGCATTGTCCGCTTTGCGAGGAAAAAATGATTGAAGTGAAAACTTCAAGCCATTACGGCATCCCGATCTTACTTGATCAATGTCCCCATTGCGGCGGCCTATGGTTTGACGAAGACGAGCTATATCGGACTCGCCTGGGCGCCGCCGCCGAGGTGGAGAAAGAGATCGATCTGGCCAGTTTGTCTAAGACATATATGAATTCCCAGGCCAAATTATTGTGTCCGCGCGATCGCAACCCGCTTACTCCCTTATCCCCGCCCCATTTTTATGACCGTCTGGAAGTCAAAGCCTGTCCGGTTTGCCAAGGTTTCTGGTTTAAGAGCGGCGGTTTCCGCGCATTCCAAGCTGAACGCGCGAAACGTATCCAGTCAGCAAAAGGCCGGACGCCCAGCCCTCAAGACGAAGGAAAGAATCGGATCTTTGACCAGAAAATCAAAAAGCAATTAATGGCTTTAATGGAATATAATGCTACCCTGGAACTGGAAAGAGAGCGGGCAGAGAAAGAAAAAGAACAAAATCTCAATTTGCTAACGACAGCGGCCATGATCGCTTGGCGACTTGTCCGCCTTTTAGCCTTGAAGAAATAAATATGCCCACTCTTTATACCCATTCCGACGCCAATACCCGGAAAAGCTGGCTCCTTCTGGCCGGATTTTTTTTGTTTATCATCACCGTCGGTTATATTTTCAGCTATGCCTTGGATGATCCGAGCCTCCTGGTCATCGCGGTCGCGGTCAGCATCATTTCCTCTCTTTTTTCTTATTGGTTCTCGGATAAAATCGTCCTGGCCATGTCCAGCGCCAAGGAAATCGATTTTTCTTCCCACCGCGAGCTCTATCGGCTGGTGGAGAATCTGTGTATCGCGGCCGGTTTGCCGCTCCCGAAAATATATATTATCGAAGACAGCGCGCCCAACGCTTTTGCCACCGGCCGCGACCCGCAACACGCTGTCATCGCGGTGACTTCCGGCTTGCTGGCCAAATTGGATCGCAGCGAATTGGAAGGCGTGCTGGCCCATGAGCTTTCGCATATCGGCAACCGCGACATCCGGCTGGCCACCCTGGTCACGGTGTTGGTCGGCATCGTGGTGCTCATGGCCGACTGGTTCCGGCGCTGGACTTTTTGGGGCGGCGGCCGGCGCCGCAGTAATGGCAATAATCAACTACAAGCCATTATGTTTTTCATCGCTATTTTTTTATCCGTTTTAGCTCCGATTTTTGCTTATTTATTGCAATTTGCCATTTCCCGCAAGCGTGAATTTTTGGCGGACGCGGATGGCGCTTTGTTGACTCGTTACCCCGAAGGTTTGGCGCGCGCTTTAGAGAAAATTGCCGCCGATCCGGAACCTTTGGAAGTCGCTAACCGGGCCACGGCGCATTTGTTCATCGCTTCCCCTTTCAAGACTGACCGTCCGGGCGCCAAAATCGGTTTTTGGCAAAAAGCCTTCCTGACCCATCCGCCCGCGGCCGAACGGATCGCGGCCTTGCGCGGGATAGCGAATAGCTAACAAACCGCAGAAAACAGATATTAAAATATCGGGTATCCGGATATTTAAATATTAATATGCCAATATCTTGGTATCATAATATCAATCGTATCAATCAACCATATGACTACTAAACAAATTTATGAATTAGCCGTGGCCTTGGGCATCAAGGCGGATTTGCGCGGATCGGCCAAAGTGAAAAAATATTTAGCCCGGACCGCTAAAAAATTTTCATCTTTGGACAAAAAAAATCAAGCAAAATTTGACCGAGAAAAATTGACCAATCCGTACAGCGACACGAGGATCCTCGTGGACCACGGCCGGCGCGCCGTCAAAAAAATTATGGCCGGGATTGACATGGAAGGGCCGGAATTACTTTTAGCTGATCATTTAGGCGGTTTTGATTTGGTTATTTCCCATCATCCGCGCGGCAAAGCACTGGCCGATCTGCACAGCGTCATGGATCTGCAGGCGGAAGTTTTGGCCGATTATGGCGTGCCGATCAATGTGGCTGAATCTTTAATCCGTCCGCGGATGCGCGAAGTGAACCGGAGCGTTTCGCCGGCGAACCACAACCGGCCTTTGGCTTTCGCCGAATTGCTCGGCCTTGATTATCTGTGCACGCATACGGTCGCGGACAATTTGGGCGCCCGTTTTCTCTTTGACCGGTTGGAAAAGAAAAAACCGGAACTTGTCGCGGACGTGCTGGATCTCTTGGCTGAGATTCCGGAATTCCAGGAAGCGGAAAAATTCAACAGCGGCCCCTTGCTCTTTACCGGCCAGAAAGAGAATTTTTGCGGCCGGGTGGCGATTACGGAATTCACCGGCGGCACGAGCGGCGCTAAGGAAATATACGAAAAGATGTCCCAGGCGGGCATCGGCACGATTGTGGGCATGCATATGGATGAAGAGCACCGCCAGGAGGCGGAAAAGCACCACATTAACGTGGTGATTGCCGGACACATGGCTTCTGATTCCTTGGGCATGAATCTATTCCTGGATGAGCTGGAAAAAAAAGGCATCAGCGTGGTACCGGTTTCCGGCCTGATTAGGATAAAAAGATTTTAGTTGTCTCAATTTCGTGATTAATAAAAAAAAATAATTTTCTAATTAAGTCAAGCGAAAATTATGCAATGGAAAACTTTTTTCAAATTAAACAGAAAAGAAACATTTTTTTATGTTCTAGCCTGTTTGATAAGTTTTATTATATTTTTGTATTACAACTTAACAGATATTATTACAGATATATATGATATATTACTTAGTTTCTAGAATTTAACGCAACAGTATTGTTAATTAGTT
>PCSD01000084.1 GCA_002771615.1 Candidatus Falkowbacteria bacterium CG23_combo_of_CG06-09_8_20_14_all_49_15 | reverse complement strand
TTTGTTCTTTAGTCATCCATAGATCATCGCGCTCAATTGCTTTTCCTGCGGGGTGGATTGCGGAGAAGCTGACTCGTTTACAGCCAATGTCTTTTGCGAACCTCACCATGCTTTCCATTTCTCCGATTTGCGATGCCTGAATCGTGGACCGCATTGAGGCGACAACATTCGTCAGGCCACTTTCGGCCACCAAGCGTAGCGCGTTGACTGCTTTTGGGAAAGCGTTTTTGTGTGCGCGGAATTCATCATGCTTGACTGGGTCGAGGTTGTCCAGACTTACCGAAAGCACGAAACGCTGAAAGGACAAGTCATTGATCAGCGCCAAATGTTCTTTGGTAAGCAACGAACCGTTAGTCGTTAGCGTAATGAATTCGCCACCGTTATTGCGAACTTGCCTCAGGACATCGGCGAAGTTGTGATGCATCAATGGTTCACCGCCGGACAGGATCACTTCCTTGTAATTCGGGCTGAACTGTCGGGCAAACCGGATGATTTTGACGATCTGTTCGATCGACATGTCATGTTTAGGCTGATGAGCTGCTCTGCAATGTTGGCAACTCATGTTGCACCGACCTGTGATTTCGATCTGGACCTGGCCGAATTCTATCTCGTAGATAGTGTCTTCGGTTTCAACTTCCAGACGAGAGGTTTCAATTTTGCATTCCATGTTTACCTCCATATGGTGAAATGAATGAGGGGAGGATATTTTCTACCCTCCCCTCGGTTGGTGGATGGGCTAGTCGCAGATGCTGCAGCTGCCCTTGCCGATGCGCACTTTCACGCGCTTCTTTTCCGGTTTCTTTTTGATTTCCGGTTGCATGGCATTTCCTCCTTTCTTGCCCATTATCTTTAATCACTCTTTGGGTTGAAAATCCACCATTGATTTCCATTTAACTTTATTGACTCAACAGAGTAATTTAAAATAATAGGACTTGGGACTGGATGTTAAAGAGCTAACGATACTTTATCAATACCCCCCCCATTTTGTCAATGGTTCTTGTGGTAAAAAAATAAAAAATAGCCCCAAATAATTATCCGCGAAGCGGATAAAAGATATAATCTATTTAGAAGTGCAACTTTGAGTGATATACTCAAAGTTATATGAACAAGAAAAAATACAAACAACTTGATCAGAAAGAACGCGACCGAATCTATCTGCTCAAGGAAAAAGGCTTGACCAATAGCAATATCGCTAAACGGTTGGGCCGGAACAAGTCAACCATCGGTCGAGAGATTAAGCGCAACACGCATCAGAAATTCCATCAATTTCTGCCGGTAATGTGTACACACATATGGCGGTTTTCCGAAAAATATGAGAAAATCGGCAAATATGTGTACAAAATTACCAGAATCACCTTTAGAGGAGCGTTTAAGATGGGTTTTGCCCATTATAAAAAAAGAGATAAAATTGAAAGATGCGGCTAAGCTATTTCCCGGTGGCCAAAGGACCCTGGAAAGGTGGGTGGCCAACTACCGCCAATACGGGGAAGAAGGGCTGGTCCCCAAGTCCACCCGCCCCAAATCGCAACCTAACGAAACGCTGATCCGCATCAAGGAAAGGATAATTGAACTAAGAAAACAAACTAAGCTGTGCGCTCAGAAATTGAACTTCAAATTGGCCAAAGAGGACATACGGATCCACGACCGGACAATCAGTAAGATAATCAAGAACGAAGGCTTGGTAAGAAAATACCGGATTAGGAAATTGAAATACAAATATATCAAAGTGCCATTGGCCATGGGCAATCTGGTGGAAATTGATGTTAAATATGTGCCCGATTTGATTGGTGAAAAGCAGTATTATCAGTTCACGGCCATAGACTGCGCTACGCGCTGGCGATATTTAAAAATTTACGATGATTGTGGCAATGGCTCTACCATTAATTTTCTAATCAAACTAATTGAAATTGCCCCGTTCCGGATCAGAGCAATCAAGACGGATAACGGAAGTAATTTTACCAACCGCTATACTGGCTATCAGAAATCATTCGACCCCATGAACCCGAAACCGCATCCGCTGGATCTGGAATGCCAGAGATTGAATATCATTCATTATTTGATCAATCCGGGAAAGCCGGCGCAAAACGGGAAAGTAGAAAGAAGCCATAGGACAGATCAGGAAATGTTTTATGATAGACTGAAATTCAAAACTATATTAGACTTGAAATTAGCCATCAGGCAATGGAATGAACAATACAATAATCTTGAACATTGCGCCTTAAATGGTTTGACGCCAAATGAGGCATTATTAAAATAAAAAAACCGCCAAAAGTGTGTACCTAAAACATTGTTGGATCTTTTGATATTACCATCATGTTATCTAATTTTTTGATATTTTTTGATCTTCATGCTTCTTTTTAATTATTCGGCCTTCGATAATTTTTTCTTTCTGTTCTTTGCTATCTGCCAAATATTTATTATGATGCTTATACTCTTGGCCGATTAAACCGGCGATAACTGCCATCAAATCATCAGTGAGCCAGCGCAGAATATCTTCCGTGTGCTCCTTGTCATAATGGTCATGATGATAAATCGGCTTATCTATCTTAATATGCACCTTTCGCAAGCGAGGCAATTTCTTGTGCGGCGGCCAAGCGCGATAAGCGCCAATCATGCCGACCGGCACAATCGGCGCTTTTGCCTTCAGCGCGAACTTAACCACGCCGGTATAAGCTTTGCCCAGCTCGCCGGTGCGCGTCCGCGTCCCTTCCGGAAAAATACCCAGCATGCCTTCATTCCTTAAAATATAATGCGCTTGCTCCAACACTTTTGTTTTATCTTGATTGTCGCGCTCCACTTTTATCTGGCCGGTCGCGATCATGATCGGCCGCCAAAATTTGCTTTTATAGAAAACTTCCGCGGCCAGATACTGAACGCTTCTTGGCGCAATCGCCCAAAAACAAATAAAATCAAGATAACTTCCATGGTTTGAGGCGATAATGACCGGACCGCGCGCGGGGATGTTCTCAATACCTTCAATTTTTCCGACCCAAATTAATTTTATTATGGGCGCAATCACATAGCGTAAAAAAATATAAAGTACGGCGCTTACGACTGCGCCCATAATTCCCAAACCGTATTCTTTTTTATGCTTTCCTATGAGCTTTAACATAATTTTTTATTTTTTTACATACGGTTATCGCAAGGATGGATAATAAAAGCAAAGTCCATAAAAAAAGAGGTAAAATAGTATAATATCTACTTCATATTATACTATTTTACCTCTTTTAAAGCAATCTATTTATTATTATGTTTTGACTAAAAAATACAAATACTAAAAATCAAATAATTTTTTATTTTCGCTCTTATGTTTTGTATCAATTATTACTTTTTTAAATTTCGGCCAAAACTTTTCTCCAAATTCAGAACTACTTATAGCAGGCTTATCAATACAGATTTTAAACCGCAGGGGGTTGCCCTCAAGTCTTAAAAAGGCAAAAGATTCAATGCAACCTGCCTTCATTTTACAATTTTTACACCAAATGGCAGGTACCCCGTATACTAGACATATAAGTTCAGTTCGCTAAGGCGGCGGCTGGTGGTATAATATAACAAATCAATATTAACCACCAAGCCATAT
>PCSD01000013.1 GCA_002771615.1 Candidatus Falkowbacteria bacterium CG23_combo_of_CG06-09_8_20_14_all_49_15 | reverse complement strand
TTTGCTCAAGGGTAATATGGAGATGAGCGGTTCATAGACGCCGTCGTGGTTGTGGTCAATACTGGCCAGGCCCAAGGTGCCGGTCGCGGACCAAACCGGCGCCCCGCTCACAATCTTCAGGATTGTTCCTTCGGCGCCCGCGGCCAATTCACCGGGCGTCGCGCCGGCGCCGCCGATCCATAGAGCGTTCTCATCCAAGGTATCGCTGAAATCAATATTCTTAATCGTGCCGCTCCAATTACCGCTGGTGTCAATTGACAAAGTGTGGCCGGCTAATTGCAAAGGCGCGTTCACGGACAAATCAGTATAGGCAATGGAAAGGCTGGTGGACGCGCTCGCTAATCCCCCGCTCACAAACAATATGCCATTCGCCGCGGAAAAATCCGTCCCCAAACCGCCATAGGCCAAGCCGATCGGACTGCCCTGCCAATCGCCGGCCGTGATCACGCCGCTCTGATTGACCAGCAATTGGCTGCCGCTTTCATAACCGACAGTCAGCATTGCGGCCGGTGCGGAAGTGCCGATGCCGACCTGGCCATTATTGCCGATGTAAAAAACACCGCCGGTCGTACTCGCGTTGTTGGATAATAATTTCGCCAACGCGCCCGTGCCATATTGCGTGCCCCATAATAGATTGGTAGAGGTGCTGTAACGAGCCTGAGTGCCGGTCTCAAAATACTGCGTGGACATCACGCATTCGCAACCGTTATAGACGCCGGCCAGACCGTCCACAATGCAAGGATCGCCTTGCGCGATCTCGCAATTGCCAGTGTTGATATTGCTGTCGCCATCGTCGTTATTGCAATCAAAGAAATCAGTTTTACAATTGCAATTACAGCTGCCATCCACGACATTGTTCAAATTAATATAGCCTCCGCCCAACAGCGAGCAATTGCTCACATTAATATTAATTTCGCAACCGTCCGCGTCTTCATAAGAGCCATCGCAATAAGTATAGGTGGCGCGGCAAACGCCGCAAGTGAAAGACGCGGCCAGGCCGCCGGTACAAGTCGTATTGCGATGATAAGTGGTATAGCAAGTCTCATTACGATCGCACCACCAGGCGCCATTGTTGTTGCAATACGGATCAGGAGCCAAATCCAGGGCATAGCAATCCAGGATATAGCCGCCGTTAAAGGCGGAAGAATAATTCGTGTTGGAAGTGGCATCGCCGGCCGGCGGCACCAAAACGCTGGTGTCATAGCATTGGGCTGTTCCTCCGTTCAGACCGCAGACATTATAAGGCGTGCAGTTCTGACCGGAATAAGTCTGCGGACAAGTGTCCGGATCGCTCACCCAATAGCTCTGCGCTTGGGCCGTGGACGCGAAAAGCCAGAGGCTCAGGCCGGCTGTGAAAAGATAAATTAAAGTTTTAAATATTTTCATGATGATTAGTTTGTTTGCCAAGTACAGCAGGCAATCGGCTTATTCTGTCCGCAATTAACCAGCCAGCCGGCGCCGCCGCCATTCGCGTTAAACAGCCAGAAAGCGCCCAAGGCCAGACTGGAAGAAGTGGCATAACCCAGGCAATCATTGGAGTTATAGGTATAGCCGGGCGGCCCTTCCGCGATCCAGGCGCTGGTGGCGTCATCGCCCCAATCATTAATTGTTTCCTGCTCGATGGTCTGTAATATTTCATGCGTGCGGCACATATGGCTGCCCGCGTATTCGCTGGCGCAGATATAATTAGCGGCTTGATAGCCGATCAAAGTGCTGGTGCTGATCACGCCGTTGGTGAGAGCGGTGCTGGTACCGATAAATTTGCCGATTTGCCCTCCGCTCAGGCCGAGAGAACTGGTGGCCACCCAATGGCCGCGATGGCCTTCTCCGTCCGCGATCCAAACCCAGCCGGACGTGGCCGCGGTATTAACGCCATAATCATAAATTTCGTCTAAACCCAAATTGGTCCGGGCGCTCGCGCTGGAAGTGGCGCCGGTGCCGCCATAAGCGAGACTCACCGGATCGCCGGCCCAGAAACCGGCCACTACTTGGCCGTTCTCGTCAATGCGCAGGCCGGGACCGAAACGTCCGACGCTGAATAAAGCGCCGGGCGTGTCCGTGCCGATGCCCACATAGCCGTTGGCGCCCAAGAAGATGCTGGAAGTGGCGGACAGGTCAGTGCCGGCATTGGCGTAATAGGGTATCTGGCCGGCCTGGCCCAGACCGACCGTGCCGGCGCCGGTCGGGGTGCCCCAATACAGAAAACCGTCAGCGCTGGTGAGCAGGGCTTGGCCGGATAGGCCGTAGCTGTTCGGCAAAGTCAGAGTGACATCGCTATTGATGGTGCCGGTCGCTTTGAGACCGATATAGTTGGAGCTGTCGCTGTCATAGAATCTGGCTTCCTGGCTATCGCTCACGCCGATCGTGTCAAACCAAGCCGGACCATTGATTTCAAACTGGGTGGACAAGGGTCCGGAAAAAAGATTGGCGCCGATCACCACTTTGAGGCCGGAATCAAGCTGATAGAGATAATCGCCGTAGCCGCCCTGGGTGGTGGTGGCCCAATAGTCCAAACTGCCGCCGGAACCGACCAGGTCGTTGGCCCAAGTGAAATTGCCTCCGGCGTCCAGTTTCAAAACTTGGCCGGCCAGAGCGCCGGTCCGGGTCAGGGGGAAAGTATAGTCGTTGAAGCGGACCCGGCCGTCGGCGAGAACCGCGAAGGAAGTGGTCGCGCCCTGGCGGAATTCCACGATATTGCCGCTGCCGGACTGGACCACGCTCAGGGCCGTGGCGGCGGTATTGGCGGCCAGGCTGAGATTGTTGAGGAAAGTCCATTCGCCGCTGACGCTTTCGTTGTCAGAGAGGGCCGCGTATTGGTCGCCGGTCCGGCCGGACAAGGAAGCGGCTTCCAGGGCATAGGGCGAGGCGGCCAGGAGGCGGCGCGGGCGCATGGTCTCGCCGTTGAAATCGGTTTCCAGATATAATATTTGGTCAAAATCAACAGCGGCCAGACTGCTCACCTGCCCCAATTTTATATCAATGACTCCGCCTTCCACGCGCGGCCGGTTATTGATGGCTTCGCCGTTAGCCCAATTCAAGTTGATGCCCGAGACCGTGACCGTGTTGGCCGCTGTGTCAAAATCCACGATCAGGGCGGCCAGGCTCTGATCGGCGTTGGTCAGGTATTGGCCGATGGCCAAGGTGTTTTCGTTGGTATCCGCGAGATAGTCAAAGACCGTGGTGCTGGCCGCTGCGGTTTGGCTGGCAATGGTCGCGCTGAACAGATTGGCCGCGCTCAGATCCTCGGTCCAGATGGGCGCCCCGCCGGTCGGAGAGGCATAGAGCCGGAAAGAGAAATCATAGGTATTGTCGGCCACGCTTAGGCCGGCCTGGGTGCTGACTTTGCCTTGGAATTCGTACTGGTAGTTGATGGCGGCCTGGGTGGCAGAAACGGACAAAAACAAGCCGCCCAGCAAAAACAGGGAGCTTGAGAGCAGAGACCAAAATTTTTTCTCAAACATTCGCATATTAACAATTCGCAAGATTTGCCTTTATTCCCTGATTAGTATCAACTTCATTAGCCT